>JAKUPQ010000030.1 GCA_022450665.1 Alphaproteobacteria bacterium
TCGGGAGTCTTTACGCCAAAGCCCACCGCAAGTGGCAAATTGGCAAGGCTATGAAAATGTTCAACACGTTGGCGTAAGTCGTTGATATTTGCAGAGTTTTGTCCGGTAATGCCTGCCACCGCAATATAATAGGCAAAGCCGCGCGCGCCGTTGAGCATGGTTTTGAAGCGTTCATCGCCTGTGGTCGGGGCTACCAATCGGATAAGTGCTAGGCTATGTTCATCCGCTGCATATTGCAGTTCGCCTATTTCTTCGAGAGGTAAGTCAACGATAATTACGCCGTCTACCCCTGATTCCACGGCATTTGCTGCAAAACGCTCGCAGCCATAATGAAAAATGGGGTTATAGTACCCCATTAAAATTATTGGCGTATCAGCATTATTTTTGCGAAAATCTTTCACCATATTCAAAACGCCTTGTAGGCTTGCTCCAGCGCGCAATGCACGTAATCCGGCCTCTTGAATAATAGGCCCATCTGCTACCGGATCAGAAAATGGAATGCCTAGTTCGATAATATCGGCGCCGGCATCAGGCAGGGCATGTAAAAAAGCGGTGCATGTCTCTAAATTAGGGTCATACGCCATATTAAAAGTCACCAATGCAGCGCGGCCTTGGGTTTTTAAGTCGGCAAAGCGTTTATCGAGGCGCTGCGTCATATTTTTACTCCCAACGCTTTTGCGACGGTAAAGATATCTTTATCGCCGCGGCCACACATATTCATCACTAAAATATGCTCTTTATCTAGTTTCGGCGCTTCTTTCATGACTACAGCTAATGCGTGGCTAGGCTCTAATGCGGGTATAATTCCTTCTAGCACAGAGCATAATTTAAAAGCTTCCAGCGCTTCATCGTCGGTTGCGGTGGTGTATTCTACCCGTCCGGTGTCGTGCAGCCACGCGTGTTCGGGGCCAATTCCCGGGTAATCCAGACCGGCAGAAATAGAATGTGCATCAATGATTTGCCCGTCATCGCTTTGCAGAAGATAGCTTTTACTGCCATGTAATACACCGGGTTTACCACCGGTGAGCGAGGCGGCGTGTTCGCCCGAATTGAGGCCCTTGCCTGCCGCTTCCACGCCAATCATGCGCACGCTTTCATCTTGCAAAAATGGATAAAACAACCCCATAGCGTTTGAACCACCGCCAATGGATGCCACTAAGCTATCGGGCAGGCGGTTTTCGCGCGCTTTCATTTGCTCGCGTAGTTCCTGTCCAATAATGGCCTGAAAGTCGCGTACCATTGCCGGAAAAGGGTGTGGGCCAGCAACGGTGCCAATCAAATAAAAAGTGTCGTCCACATTGGTGACCCAGTCGCGCATGGCTTCATTCATGGCATCTTTTAGTGTACGCGAGCCGGTTTTTACGGGGCGCACTTCAGCACCCAGCAATTTCATGCGGAACACGTTGGGTTGCTGGCGTTCGGTATCTTTTTCACCCATATATATGATGCATTCCAGCCCAAAGCGCGCACATACTGTGGCGGTGGCTACCCCATGCTGTCCTGCACCGGTTTCAGCGATTATACGTTTTTTACCCATGCGCATGGCTAGCAACACCTGCCCAATGCAATTGTTGATTTTATGCGCGCCCGTGTGGTTTAGCTCATCGCGTTTAAAATATACTTTTGCGCCGCCTAAATGTTCTGTAATGCGCGGGGCGAAATATAGCGGGCTTGGGCGTCCAACATAGTCTCTGTGCAAAAGGTGGATTTCTTCCCAAAAGCTGGCGTCATTTTTTGCCGCCTCGTAGGCTTCGCCGACTTGCAAAATCAATGGCATCAGGGTTTCGGCAACATAGCGTCCGCCATATTCGCCAAAATGGCCATTAATATCAGGGCCAAGCAAGGTGTTTTTTTGACTGGGATTATGCATTTTGGTTTTCCTCACCTGTACCAAAAGTATCTTTAACAAGCGCCACAAAGTCCTGAATCAGCTGGCTATCTTTTTGACCACGGCTACGCTCTACGCCCGAAGAAACATCCACCATTTTAGCGCCAGTTATACTTATTGCTTCCAGTATGTTACTGGCATTGAGTCCGCCGGATAGAAACCACGGTAAGCGAATTTTTTGGTCGGTAAGCAGCGTCCAATCAAAATGGGTTCCAGTGCCTCCGGTTGTGCCATCGGCTGCGCGTGCATCAAAAAGCAACATGTCAGCATAGCCAACATAATCTTTAGCTGCGGCAATATCGGCAGGTGAGCACACTGCCAATGCTTTCATTATACGTATGTCGTATAAATTTCCTATTTCACGTACCCGTTCGCGAGACTCAGAGCCATGTAGCTGTAAAATATCCGGCGATAAAACAGATAGAACATCGGCAAGTTCTTTGTCAGTTGGGTCGGCCATGACCGCTACAATTTTGCGCCCTTCCGGACGGATGTAGTGTGACAGATCATCTACCAATGATGCTGCATGTTGAGGAGTGACCGCTCGGCAGGAGTCTTCTACAAAAATAAAGCCAATATAATCTGCACCCGCTTTAATGGCGGCTTCTAAATGTTGTTTTTCACGTATGCCGCAAATTTTGACTTGTACAGGATTTTCCGTCATCAAAGAGTGCTTTCATGTGAAATCAGGCAGAAAGGTTTCTCGCCATCAGGGCAGTATTGGAGTGTGTTGTGCAGCAGTGGCATCGGGGGCAGAGGCGGTGTCTGGCAAAGTATGGCGAGCGCGCAGGGTTGCTATTTCATTTTCCAATGCCGTAATGCGTTTTTGCACATTCTTTTTAATCAGGTAGCGGCGGCGGCACTCAAAGCTGGACACGACCCAACCTAAAAACGTGCCGATCAGGATAAGAAAACCAACAAATATGAATAGCCGCATTTCGATAACAGCAGGGAATGGCGCGAGATCCAGTGAAACCACTTCGCGATTTAACATTGCAAAGATCAAGAAAAACACGGCCACAAATGCGCCCAGAGTCCAAATGAAAATTTGCTTCAGCTTAGACAGCACAACACCCGTGTTTATTAGCGGTTAATGCGGAGATAATGCACTAAAAGGAGTGAATTATTTGCCGCTGAATTTGCGTGAATCGTTGATGCGTTCGCGCAGCTCTTTACCTGTGCGGAAGTAAATGGCCATACGCTCGCCTATTTGAACTTCTTTTCCGGTTTTAGGATTGCGTGCTTTGCGTGCATCGCGTTTGCGGATGGAAAATGCTCCAAACCCGCGTAATTCTACACGGCGACCATCTACCAAAGCAGAAGATATTTCGCCTAAAACAGTATTAACCAGCAGCTCTACATCACGTTGGTAGAGATGGGGAAAACGTTTAGCCAGTTTCTGAACAAGCTCGGACTTTTTCATGGGAATGCGCTTCTCACCTAAAGGTTGGAATGAATACGAAAAGTATTTATCTGTATTACATGGACTTAGGTTGCCAGATGGAAACCAGTCCGTCAAGTTGGATTTGCGGGAAAATTACAATTGATTTAGCCATTTGGCTAAAAAGCTCTGCAATTGTCTTTGGCTTTTCGCGCTCAGGTTCCCGATTGCGAATTGCGATATCATCACTGAGGCTATATTCCGCCTTCAGCCAGTCTATAGCATCATCTTCACCACCCAACTCGTCTATCAACCCCAGTTGTAGCGCTTGTGGGCCTGTAAAGATACGGCCATCTGCCAGCTGCATAACGCGGCGGCGATCCATACCGCGTCCTTCGGATACCATGGTTACGAAGGTATCATAAAAATCAGCTACTACCAATTCCATTACCGCACGATTTTCTGGTGTGATTTTTTCTAGAGGGTTGGGAGCGGCTTTGTTAGGGCCAGATTTAATAGTTATGGGCTCTATTCCCATGCGCTCAGCGAGTTCGGTGAATTCCGCGCTTTGCATAATCACACCGATAGAGCCAGTAATTGTGCCATGGCGCGCATAGATTTTACTGGCTTGTAATGTAGCCATATAACCCGCAGAAGTTGCCAGTGAACGCATCACCACGACCACGGGCTTTTTCTTCGCAAGCTTGCCAACATTCAAATATAGCTGCTCGCCGCCTACCACAGTGCCACCAGGGCTGTCCACCCATAGCAACACAGCTTTTACATTGTCGTCCTTTTCCAAAGTAGTGAATAATTTGTCGCGGCGAATATCGTCGGTAATAATGCCTTCAATTTTCACCCGTGCAACATATTCACTCACGATAATTTCATTATCGAACCGTGAGGTAATGAGGATTGCCGAGAGGACGATCACCAAAATGGCAATTGCGCGCCATTTGGTGATCTGCCCTTTCAGGTAAGAACGGTCTATTAATGTATCAGCGTTCAAAGACATTAAGCAGCCTTAAGAATGGTTGATCACAAGCTATTATTTCGATTTCTTGCTTTCAGCTTCGTTCAAAGCCGCACCAAGAATATCTCCAAGGCTGGCACCACTATCGGTGGAACCATATTCAGCAATCGCTTTTTTCTGGTTTTCTACTTCCAGAGCTTTCACTGAAACAGACATTTTGCCAGTATTCTTATCGAGTGTAGTTACTTTCGCATCTACTCGATCACCTACAGCAAAGCGGCCTGGGCGTTGCTCTTGACGATCGCGTGACAAATCAGCCTTTTTGATGAATGCGGTAAGATTGTCCCCAACCTTCACTTCGATGCCGTCGTCCTGAACTTTGGTTACGGTACAAGTGATGGTATCAGACTTTTTAATGTCGCCAATTTCACCAGCAAGCGGGTTTTCAGATAATTGTTTGATACCTAGCGAAATGCGCTCTTTATCGACATCAATTGCCAATACCTTGGCTTTTACATTATCACCCTTTTTGTACTGCTTGATGGCTTCTTCGCCAGATTCGCTCCAGCTGATGTCGGAGTGGTGAACCAAACCGTCTATGTCGCCTTCGAGGCCAACGAACAGACCGAAATCGGTGATGTTCTTGATTTCGCCTTCGATTTCGCTGCCAACAGTAAAGGCACCAGCGAAATGTGTCCATGGGTTTTCTTCGCACTGTTTCATGCCAAGCGATATGCGGTGCTTGGAAGCATCGATATCAAGAACTTCCACTTGCACTTCCTGACTGGTAGAAACCATTTTGCTAGGATGAACGTTTTTCTTAGTCCAGCTCATTTCAGATACGTGCACCAAACCTTCGATACCGGCTTCGATTTCAACGAATGCGCCGTAATCGGTAATGTTGGTAACTTGTCCGGGCATGCGCGAGCCAACAGGAGATTTCACGCCAATGGTTTCCCATGGGTTAGACTCCAGTTGTTTCATGCCAAGAGAAATACGTTTGCTGTCCTGATCGAACTTGGTCACCATTACGGTAATGGTTTGACCCAGCGCCAAAACTTCACTTGGATGATTGATGCGCTTCCACGAAATATCGGTAACGTGGAGCAAACCGTCTACACCGCCCATATCAATGAACGCGCCGTAATCGGTGATGTTCTTCACCACGCCTTCGAGGGTTTGACCCTCTTTCACGGTTTCTAGCAACTCAGCACGCGCTTCCATGCGAGATTCTTCAAGAACTGCACGGCGGGAAACCACGATATTACCACGCTTGCGATCCATTTTAAGAATTTGGAAAGGCTGCGTAATATTCATGAGTGGGGTAATATCGCGTACTGGACGGATGTCCACCTGACTGCCTGGCAAGAATGCTACTGCGCCGCCAAGGTCTACGGTGAATCCACCTTTTACACGTCCAAAGATCACGCCGTCTACGCGCTCGCCTTCTTCAGAAAGTTTTTCGAGGCGCTCCCATGCTTCTTCGCGCAATGCTTTTTCGCGGCTGAGGCCGGTTTCGCCATGTTTGTTTTCAAAGCGCTCCAAGTACACTTCAACTTCATCACCCACTTTCAGCTCTTCGGCTTTTGCGCCGTGGCCGAACTCTTTGAGTGGCACCCGACCTTCGGATTTCAGGCCAACGTCGATTGTGACGATGCCGTTTTCGATGGCGGTAATTTTTCCTTTAACCACCTGTCCTTCAGACAGTTGATTTTCTTGCATATACTCTTCAAAGAGTTCTGCAAAATTTTCTGTAACTTCGAATTCCTCGTTGGTATTCTGCACAGCGGTATTCGCTTTCATAGAGTTTTCCTTGGATACTTCCCCTTACACATACCAGTGTAATGAGTTAGATAAAGTACGGTTAGGGTTAATAAATATGTTGTTATGCTGCAATATTAAGCACATGAATAACAATGTTTTTCCTTGTTCTGTCGGGGCGAGTCACGCCATCGCGGCAGTAAAAGGATGTTCTATATATCAGAATCACCTGCGGATTGGAAGGCTTAATTTAGCTCAGAAAACAATGTTCTGAAGGCAGATTATGCAATGTTTCGCAGGTTCTTTTCTTCGATATGACGCAATACTTTTTCAAACACTTCGCGTGCGCTCATGTCTGAGGTGTCGATATGTATTGCATCGTCAGCGGCAATAAGTGCGGCCACTTCGCGTTTGCTGTCGCGTTCATCACGCTCGCGCAAATCATCTAGAACAGATTCAAACACTACCTCGATGCCTTGCCCCTGTAATTCACGATGGCGGCGGCGGGCGCGGGCTTCAATATTGGCGGTAATGAAAAACTTCACATCCGCTTCGGGGCAGACAATTGTGCCGATGTCACGTCCATCTAGTACGGCGCCCTGTTCTTTTTCGGCAAAACGACGCTGATAATCCAATAGTTCCTGTCGCACTTCCGGTATGGCTGATACGATTGAAGCGGCGCTGCCAACCCGTTCCTGTCGCAATCGCGGGTTTGAAAAATCCTGTTCAGAAATATTCTTTGCAGCATCTATTGCCGCCGCTTTGTCGCTGGGATCTTTGCCATTATAAATCAATTTTAGACCTACCATGCGGTAAAGGCTACCAGTATCCAGATAGGGATAGCCGCAATAGGTACTGATACGCCGTGCCAGTGTGCCTTTGCCCGAGGCGGCAGGGCCGTCAATTGCAATAGTAAGCGGGCGGAAGCGTTTTGTGTGTTGGTCGTCTGCCGGAGCAATATGTGCGCCCAGACGGTTCATGATTGCTGTAAAATTTGGGAAACTGGTGCCTATAGCGGTGGCATCATCAATGCGCACGGGGTCACGGCTGGCCATGCCAAGAATTAAAAACGCCATAGCAATGCGATGATCGTAATGGCAAATAACCATGCCACCGCCCAGTGGCGCGCCATTATTACCTTCTACATGCAGATCGTCACCGTCAATGTGGTTGATAACGCTGTTAGCGGTAAGGCCATTAGCTACAGCGGTGAGGCGATCGCTTTCCTTAACCCGCAATTCAGCCAAACCCTGCATAATGGTTGTGCCCTCAGCGCAAGCCGCAGCGGCTGCAAGTATTGGATATTCATCAATCATCACCGGTGCCCGTTCGGCGGGTACGGTAACAGCCTTTAGCTTGCTGGAGCGAATATGCATATCCGCCACTTCTTCGCCCGCGATGTTGCGGCGGTTTTCATAGCGTATATCGCCGCCCATCTCAATGAGTGTGGTAAATAGTCCGGTGCGGGTAGGGTTGAGGCATACATTATGGATAGTAAGCTCGGAGCCAGGCACAATCAACGCGGCCACTACAAGAAAGGCGGCAGAAGACGGATCGGCAGGAACGGTAATTTCGCGGTCTTGCGGGGCGATGTTTTGCTGTCCGGTAAGGCGAATGGCAATAGCACCATCATCCAGTGTGGTTTGTTCCACCTCGAAGCCTAAAAAGCGTAACATACGTTCGGTATGGTCGCGGGTGGCTTCGGGTTCAATCACTGTGGTCGTGCCTGCAGTGTTGAGTGCTGCCAGCATAATTGCCGATTTAACCTGTGCAGAGGGCAGGGGCAGACGATAGCTCATGGAAGTGGTGGCTGAGGTGCCTTGCAAAGCAAGCGGCAAACGCCCTTCGCTGCGACCCATAAATTTTGCGCCCATACGCCCCAGCGGTTTAGTTATGCGTCCCATGGGGCGCTTTACCAGACTGTGGTCGCCGGTAAATACAGTTACGAAAGGATAGGGTGTAACCAATCCCATCATTAATCGTGCGCCTGTACCGGAATTTCCCATATCCAACACGCCTGCACTTTCGCTCAAACCGCCCACGCCCACGCCGCTTACACGCCAAGTACGGCATTTACGTTGGCGATTACCATTTTCGGATTCAAAGCTATCAATATGTACGCCTAGTTGTCGAAGTGCCTTGGCGGTGTTGATAACGTCTTCGCCTTCCAGCAATCCGTGAATTGTTGTAGTACCTAACACTTGTGATGCAAGCAACAAAGAGCGGTGCGAAATAGATTTATCCCCCGGCACGGCGGCGGAGCCTACTAGTGGGCTGGCAATGCTGGATTGTAATGGTACTTCGCTGTTGAATTGGGCTTTACTCACAAAAAGATCCTTTGCTATGATGCATATTGCCCCTCTTTCATAACGCTCATGCAAAAAATGTGAAACAAAAAATAGACAAAAGGAAACAGGGAATATTATACACGGTATACAGGCCAACTTTTTTTAGGAATTAAAACGCTATGGCAAAATCAGAATTGGGAACAAAGCGGAGTTGTCCCAAATGTGCATCTAAATTTTATGATCTTAACAAAAATCCTGCGCAATGCCCCGTATGCGCGCATGGTTTTGATCCTGAAGCGCCGGTAAAAAAGCGTGGTAAACGCAAAACAGTGAAGATGGGCGCAGATGCGGTGAAAACGCAGGTTATGGCGTCCTCTGCAACCAAAGGCCGAAAAGAATCCGATGACGATGACGATATCGAACTGCCGGAATTTGATGATCTGGGCATTATGGAAGATATGGATGATGATGATCTGGAAGATGTGGAAAGCATTAAAGGCAAGCCATCCGTAACCTCTGATGGCGAAGATGAAATTATCAAAGATGATGATGACATAGTAATAGATGATGACGATGTAGACGAAGACGAATAAGCTTGTTTACAGCACGGCATAAAAAAGCGCGGGAGTATCTCTCCCGCGCTTTTTATTTGTTTTGGCTACTACTAATTACGCAAAATCGAGCACTTTAACCTGTTTTACGCTAGGAAGGTCGCAAATCTTCTTTACCATTGCTGCATCGATTGCCTGATCAATTTCCACTAATGCAATGGCATCGTGCTCTTCTTTGTGGCGGCCAAGGTGGAAAGTGGCGATGTTGATGCCCTCATTTCCCAGTAGCGAGCCTAGATTACCAATCAGGCCGGGTTTATCTTCGTTGTTAACATACAGCATATGCGCGCCTAACGTCGCTTCCAGTGGTATGCCATGCACTTCAACCAAGCGGGGATATTTACCGCCAAACAACGTGCCAGCCACAGTGCGGGTGCGGCGATCAGTTTCTACCGTGATGCGGATAAGGGTTTGGTAGTTACCCGGACGGTCATGCTTGGATTCGGTAATGTTAATTTGGCGATCTGCCGCGATTACAGGGGCATTTACCATATTCACCCCTTCAACCAAAGGTGCTAGCAGACCTTGTAATGCTACTGCGGCTAAGGGCTTGGTATTAAGCTTGGCCACAGCGCCTTCAAATTCTATTTTTACTGATTTAATGCCCGTTTCAGTCATTTGTCCGGCGAAGCTTCCCAGCTGTTTGGAAAGATCGATATACGGCTTAAGACGTGCGGCATCTTCTGCAGAAACCGAAGGCATATTAAGCGCATTGGTTACGGTGCCATTTACCAGATAGTCGCTCATTTGTTCAGCTACTTGCAAGGCAACATTTTCTTGCGCTTCGGTGGTGGATGCACCTAAATGCGGAGTAGCGACAACTTTTTCCATGCCAAAAAGCTGGTTTTCTTTAGCGGGTTCAACCTCGAATACGTCCAGCGCCGCGCCTGCAATATGGCCAGATTCAATAGCGGATTTTAGTGCGGTTTCATCAATCAGGCCGCCACGGGCGCAATTGATAATACGCACGCCTTTTTTGGTTTTTGCCAAGGTATCGGCATTCAGTAAGTTGCGTGTAGTATCGGTTAGGGGAGTATGCAGGGTAATGAAATCTGCCCGTTTGAGGAGCGTATCCAGTTCTACTTTTTCGACCTGCATGGCATCGGCTTTGTCTTGGGTCAAAAAGGGGTCAAATGCCACCACTTTCATTTTTAGTCCTTGTGCGCGGTCGGCTACGATAGAGCCAATGTTGCCGCAACCGATTAAACCCAGAGTTTTGCCAGTGACTTCCACACCCATAAATTTGCTTTTTTCCCATTTGCCTGCATGGGTTGAGGCGCTTGCTTGCGGAATGTCGCGAGCGAGAGCAAACATCATCGCAATGGCATGTTCTGCGGTAGTAACTGAATTGCCAAATGGGGTGTTCATTACTACCACACCATGCGCTGTGGCAGCAGCGCGGTCTACGTTATCCACGCCAATACCTGCGCGACCTACTACTTTAAGCTTGGTGGCGGCATCCAGTACTTCAGGAGTAACTTTGGTAGCAGAACGAATGGCTAAGCCATCATAGTCACCAATACATGCGATCAGTTCTTCCGGTGTCATACCGACTTTCACATCGACATCAACACCGTTGGTTTTAAAAATTTCAACGGCAGCGGGGCTGAGTTTGTCAGAAATAAGAACTTTGGGCTTACTCATAATTAAGGCTTCCTTGTATTGTTGTGTTGTGCGGTATTTGCACTAAACAATGTGCAGGTTAAAATGCGAAATAGGCTTGTTCACTTGCGTTATGCAGCTTTACTGGCACTGGCTTTTACTTCACCATAAGCCCATTCAAGCCAAGGGAACAGCGCCTCTAAATCGGCAGTTTCTATCGTTGCTCCGCCCCAAATACGCAAGCCTGCGGGTGCATCACGATAGGCGCCAATATCATATGCCACGCCTTCGGCATCCAACAGCGCCACTATTTGTTTGGCACCTTTTGACTGCTCGTCCTCACTAAGCCCCTGATACCATGGATCAACGATTTTGAGGCAGATAGAGGTGTTGGAACGGGTAGATTTATCTTCTGCCAAAAAATCTACCCAATCGGTTTTTGCCACCCATGCTTCCATGGCGTTCAAGTTGTTGTTACTACGGGTTTTCAGTGCTTCTAAGCCATTCATACATTGCGCCCATTTCAGGCCGTCTAAAGCATCTTCCACGCAGAGCATAGACGGGGTGTTGATGGTGGCACCTTCAAAAATATCACGCATAACTTTGCCGTTTTTGGTCAAGCGGAAAACCTTTGGTAGTGGCCATGCGGGAGTGTAGGATTCTAGTCGCTCTACAGCGCGCGGGCTCAGTACTAACATGCCATGCGCGCCTTCGCCGCCCATAACTTTTTGCCACGACCATGTTACTACATCGAGTTTTTTCCATGGAATATCCATTGCAAACACGGCAGAAGTAGCATCACAAATGCTTAATCCCTCACGATCATCGGCAATCCAGTTGCCATTAGGTACTTTTACGCCGCTGGTTGTGCCATTCCATGTAAAGATAACATCCCGTTTCCAATCGGCCTGACTTAAGTCGGGTAGCTTACCGTATTCTTTTTCTTCGAAAATGCGTAAATCGTCTAGTTTAAGCTGCTTTTTTGCATCGGTTGCCCAGCCGGAGCCAAAGCTTTCCCATGCAAAAATATCTACGCCGCGTACGCCAAGCATTGTCCACATTGCCATTTCCATCGCGCCTGTATCCGATCCAGGAACAATTCCAACCAAGTAATCATCAGGAATCCCGAGGATTTTACGACTTAAGTCTATGGTTTCTTTTAGTTTGGCTTTGCCTATTTTAGCGCGATGCGAGCGGCCAAGTGCTGCTCCTTCAAGCGCTTGTAGTGCCCAGCCCGGACGTTTGGCGCAGGGGCCGGAAGAAAAATTGGGATTTTGTGGTTTTAGATATGGTTTGCTCATGGGAGTACTCTTTTTTGAATCCATAAAAAGTAGCCCCATAAATACCTATATTACGGAGGCATTGCAATGCCGAATCTAGAATATGAATAGATTCCCTATATGCGGTTTATGCATAGGCTAGCATTAAGATTTTATCCAGCGGCTGCCGGGCTTCTCTGGATCAATTGCCTGCAAATGCGCTGGCAGACTGTCTGTAAAGTAGGTTTGCACTTCAAGTTCTAAAAGCGAAATCAGCGGTACGGGCAGTGGATTGTGCCGATCGCTGCGGTTGACAAGACTGGCTTCGCCCACCACAACGCCACCGCATTCGCGGACACATTCCATAGCTTCCAGTGAAGATTTTCCGGTAGTGACTACGTCTTCTACCATTAGCACGCGTGCGCCTTGGGGAAATGAAAAGCCGCGCCGAATGGTGAATGTGCCATTCTGGCGCTCGCAGAATATGCCTTCCACACCAAGCTGTCGCGCCAGCTCATAGCCGACAACTACGCCGCCCATAGCCGGTGCAACGCATATGTCAATACTGCCAATATCACTGTCGCGTATTTTTGCTGCTAACGCTTTGCAAAGCCGTTCGCCTCGGTTTGCATCCATCATCACACGGGCGCATTGAAGATAGGTGTCGCTATGCAGACCGGATGAAAGAATAAAATGCCCTTTCAGAATTGCCTCTGCGGCTTCAAATTCTTTTAAAATAGCGGTGTTATCCATAGCGGGTTCCTTCATGATTTGCGGCGGGGTAGCTAATGTTTTGCAGTGCGCATAAAAATGCGTTACATATACGCCGTTTTTACGCTATACCGCCTCAAAAGGCAATGCACCCTTTTATATGTGATATTATGTCCGATACATTGCTCGCCACACCTATATATGCTGCTTACCATGCTCTGTTGGATGAGGGGCGTATTGTGCCGGATGTGGCGCAGGAAACCCTTGTTGAGCAATTGGCAAAAATACAGCAGCAATGGATAAAGAAACAACCATCCGCTGGGTTGCTTAGCCGTTTGCTGGGCAACAATGATGCTCCAGATACGCTACAAGGTATATACTTATGGGGTGATGTCGGGCGCGGTAAGTCGTTGCTAATGGACATGTTCTTCGATTCAACGCCGTTTACGCAAAAGCGGCGGGTGCATTACCACGCATTTATGATGGATGTCCATGCGCGAATTCATACATGGCGGCAGAAAAACCGCGATGACGCGGCGGTTAAAGACCCGCTGCCGCCTCTTGCCGCAGCACTGGCAGAAGAGGCAAAGCTCTTATGTCTGGATGAGTTGCAGGTTACCGATATTGCCGATGCCATGATATTAGGACGCTTGTTTCGGATTCTATTCGAAAATGGCGTAAAGGTGGTGTTTACTACTAATCGCAAGCCCGATGATTTGTATCTACATGGGTTGCAACGCGAAATGTTTTTGCCGTTTATTGCGCTCATTCACGAAAAATTAGCGGTGCTTGAACTGGCAAGCCATGAAGATTATCGCCTGAAACAGCTTAAAGCCATGCAGGAGGTGTTTATGGTAGCTCCTGCCGCACAGGCACGTTCGCGCATGGATGTTGCCTTCGCACAATTAACTCACGAAGCGAATATTGAAGAAAAGATAATCAACGTGCAGGGGCACAGCTTGCATGTACCTCAGTTTTATGGAGATGTAGCGAGGTTTAGCTTTGAAGGGCTATGTGCCAAAGCGTTAGGTGCTGCCGATTATGAAGCTATCGCGCAGGAATTCACCACGGTGTTGTTGGATGATATTCCCTTGCTTACCCCCGAAAAACGCAACGAAGCCAAGCGTTTTGTTACATTGATTGATACTCTGTATGAGCATAAAGTAAAATTAATTTGCTCCGCTGCCGCCGCACCCGATGCGCTTTATCCTAAAGGGGATGGAAGCTTTGAGTTTGCGCGTACGGCTTCGCGTTTAATTGAAATGCAGTCAGAAACGTATCTTGCAGCTTCGCATAATCTGACATAATATCGCGCCATGACACAACAGCCACTCACCATTATTCTAGCTCAGCCACGCGGTTTTTGCGCCGGCGTTGAGCGTGCGATAGAAATTGTAGAAAAAGCGTTGGCGCTATACGGCGCCCCTATTTATGTGCGTCATGAAATTGTGCATAACAAATGGGTGGTAGACGATTTGAAAGCTAAAGGCGTGATTTTTGTAAAAGAAGTCGCGGAAATTCCTGATGGGGCAATTACCGTATTCAGTGCGCATGGCATTTCGGAAAAAGTCGAAAACTCTGCCAAGCTGCGTGACTTGCCGGTGATAGATGCCACCTGTCCATTGGTCACGAAAGTGCATTATTCTGCCCAGCGCTATGAAAGCAAAGAAAATTGCGAAGTAGTGTTGATTGGCCATAAAGGTCATCCAGAAGTAGAAGGAACATTGGGGCGGATCAAAAACGGATTGTTGGTGGCAACACTGGAAGATGTGGATAATTTGCAGGTGAAAGACCCACAGAATGTGGCATATGTTACGCAAACCACACTTAGTGTAGATGATACACGGGTGATTATTGAGGCGCTGCGCAAACGGTTCCCTGCTATTAAAGGCCCTGATATCCGCGACATCTGCTATGCCACCCAAAATCGCCAAAATGCCGTGCGTGAAATTGCCGATAAAGTCGATTTGTTACTGGTGGTGGGTGCAAAAAACAGTTCTAACTCTAATCGCCTACGCGATTTGGGCGAGGAAATGCATACCCCATCCTATTTGATTAATGATGCGACCGGATTTAACCCTCAGTGGCTGCATAATGTGAATACGGTGGGCATAACAGCAGGTGCTAGCGCGCCAGAGCATCTGGTGCAGGGCGTGATTGATGCGCTTGCCACGCAGCGTGCCATTACCGTTAAAAATCATGATGGCGTAATAGAAACCACCCGCTTTAAGTTGCCAAAAGAGGTGATGGAGCCGGTGTATCTTTCGCAAAACTCTAATTCCCAATAGATAAAATAATAAAGGAAAAAGCAATGCAGCATGCGATTACGCTGGATGGTGATAGTTTGAATGTCAATCGTCTGTGGGAGGCTGCACGCGTTGCGGCACTGCCAAGCGGCACTATTGCCATAGATATTGACAGCAGCGCGAAAAAACGCATTAGCAGTGCAGAGAATTTTTTGCATAATCTGGCCACCAGCGGTGACACCGTATATGGCGTGAATACCGGATTTGGCTTTTTTGCCCGTACGCGCATTTCGCCTAAGGACATCGCCAAGCTTCAGGAAAATATTATTATTTCCCACTCGGTGGGTGTGGGTGAATTGCTTCCACGGGATTTGGTCATGGGCATGTGGCTCATCATGTTAAACTCTATTTGCCGTGGCCATCGAGGCGTATCCGGCGAGCGCGTTGAGCAAATTCTTAAGGCGTTAAACACAGGTATGCTAGCCCATGTTCCAGCGCGAGGGAGTGTGGGTGCATCTGGCGATCTTGCGCCTATGTCCCATGCGGTGCTGGCGTTGTTGGGGCAGGGGAAATGTTCGATACGTGAAGGCGATGGCTTCAAAGATTTACCAGCGAATGAAGCGCTGGAAAAATATAACCTGCAACCTTTAAAGCTGGGGCCAAAAGAAGGGTTGGCGCTTATAAATGGCACACAACTCACCTCGGCCATGGCGTGTAAATTGATATGGGAAGCGCAACGATTGGTCGAAACCGCCAACTTAACCGCTGCCCTGATGATCGAGGCAATGCGGGCTAGCCATGCATTTTTAGCGCCGATTCTCATGAAAGAGCAGCGCCATGCAGGGGCGGCAACATGTGCCGAAGCGGTGCGTAACTGGCTGCAGGGAAAAACCGAGATTTCTCAAAGCCATGCAGATTGCGACCGTGTGCAGGATCCATATTCGCTACGATGCATCCCGCAGGTGCATGGCATGGTGTGGGAGGAGCTGGAGAACTGCCGCCAAACCATGGATTTAGAAATTAATGCCACCACAGACAACCCGATTTTATTTCCTGAAGAAGAACGGGTAATACATGGCGGGAATTTCCACGCTATTTATGCGGCGCGGGTATGCGATAGAATAGGCGCTGGATTGGCAACGCTTGCCAATATTTCTGAGCGGCGTATTCACATGTCGATGAAGCAGGATAAAAGCGGATTACCAAATTTCCTTATTGCCGAAGAAGGTGGTCTGAATTCGGGCTTTATGATGACGCAGACTACAGCTGCAGCGTTGGTGAGCGAGTGCAAGGCGCTCTCATTCCCCGCCAGTGTAGATTCTATTTCTACCAATAACGATCAGGAAGATCATGTGTCGATGGGGCCAGTGGCGGGTTTGAAGGCGCTCAAAATACTAGAAAATGCACGTTATGTGTTGGCGATTGAGTTATTATCTGCCATGCAGGGGCTGGATTTGCTGGCGCCGTTAAAAACCTCGCCACGGCTAGAGGCAGTAAAAGCTACACTGCGTGCCGAAATTCCGATGTTAAAGGCCGACCGCTTTTTGGGTGAAGATTTAGAAAAAGCCGCCCAAATCATTGCTGATGGACGGCTTTTAAAATGCGGTGTTGAGTAATTTTTATGCTTACTAAACCGTAGCGCTCTATCAGCTGCCAACAGCTTGGCTAGGTTCTTTCTTTTGGCCGTTACTGCGACGAGCCATAACATTTTGGGCAAATTGACCTAAAGACTCATTCTGACCATGTGCCTTCAACGCGGCTACGGTAAGCACTGCCCCTATAGCGGTGCGTGCAGCGGCAAAACCGGCTTTCCCTATCTTGCCTTCTTTTAGGTTTTGCGCTGTGCTTGCCACACCTTGTGCAGCCAATGCAACACCACCAGCAGAAGCGGCCATGTTGCCTCTGTCCATGCCCCTTAATGAATCCAGATTCACATTGCCAACAGCATCCCGTACTTTTTTGCCAAGCTGGCTTGTTGTCTCATTTATTTTTGAAGTGTCTATGCCTGCTTCATCCGCAAGATCTCCGGCCTGCTTTGCGGTATCTGTAGCTTGTTTATTGGCTTTACTCACTTGCTCAGTAACTACCGAAACTTTTTCTAGAGCCGCATTGCCACCAAAGATTTTTTGTAATGGCTCTAAAATTCCTGAAATAAATTCTGTTACTTTACCAAGAAAGTTCTGGTTGCTAGATTCAGCCATGAAAGTATCCTATACAGCAGTTTTGCGTTACACTATGGTGAAGAACATAGCACGATTATATTACAGAATTGTGAATATATCGATGTATTTGAAATTATAACGACTTTAAAATTAAAATAGGCTTAGCGTTCAACGTTGGAAGACTTGCGACTTGTTGCCACAGCAGCGGCAAAACTGGCTGTTCCTACAACGGCTTGCACTGTGCCGCGCACTACATGACGCTTGCCTTCGCAATCCTTAGTAACTGCGCGTCGCACACCATCAGCAGCCAGTGCTGCGCCACCAGCCATTACAGTTTTTTCTTTTATAGACGAGTCACGTAGTTGGGAAAATTTATCTGACATAGCGTCTGCCGCTGCTGCAGCCACTGGCTTGCCATCGCTATCCCCTTTACCTATTCCGTCTAGAGGATTGCCCATGTCGGGTCTTTTTGCCATTGTGCTTACCTTTAAAATAACTACACATAAACACACTATAGCAAAACTATGTTACAGTTTTATTAATCTGCCTTCTTATGCCGATTGGTGCATGTGTAATACCGCTTGGCAGATAAATGTCAGATTGTCTGGTGTTGACATGCGATGGTCGCCATTTTTTATAAGGCTGAGTGTTACATCTTTGCGTTGCATTTTTTCTGCAAGCTCCAGCGAGACCTTCCATGGTACATCTGGATCCTGCATACCGTGTATTAAATGGGTGGGGCAGGTGACAGGAATTTCTTTATGCAGCAGTAAGTGGTTGCGGCCTTCTACTATCAACTCTTGGGTGATGGGATAATCGCTTTCGCCGGGCATGCAATTGGGTAGCATAATGCGCCCGTTATTATGCATTTCTTGTTGCTGTTCGGCGCTAAATTGCTGCCACATCAGGGTTTCGGTAAAGTCGGGCGCAGCGGCAATGCCGACCAGTCCGGCCACTTTTTCTGGCCGCGCCAATGCAAGCAGCAGCATCATCCATCCCCCCATGGATGAACCAACTATAATCATTTTTTTGCTGGCAATGTGATCGAATACTGCAAGCGCATGGTCGCGCCACAGGCCGATTGTGCCTTCGTCAAACCGACCTTCAGATTGCCCATGGCCACCATAATCCATACGTGTGAACGCAAGTGCATGTTGCGCACAAAACGCTTCCAGCGCGGTCGCTTTGCTTCCTTGCATGTCCGACATAAAGCCTCCCAGAAACAGCACTCCAGTATCGCCACTGGCAGGGGTGTGATGATAGGCAATGCGGGTAGAATCGACGGGTAGGAATGCTATTGGGGCAGGAGACATGACTAATCCTTCTTATCTATGTAAAGGCGGTATAATGTTTGTTGTCTAAAACCTTAATTACCAGCCAAAAAGCGTGACAGCCAGTAAAAATGGGGCTATTTTCACTGGCTTAGATAAAAATATCATGGATACCCAGAATGCGCTCAGCAATTCCTCATACAAAACAACCTGTTATTCTTCAGGTACTACCCGAAATGCGTGCGGGTGGTGTTGAGCGTGGCACCGTTGAGATTGCCGATGCTATCGTGAAAACAGGATGGAAAGCCATTGTGGTATCCGCTGGCGGGGCGATGGTGCATCATCTCAAACATGTGGGAGCAACCCATATTGAACTGCCGGTGCAAACCAAAAATCCCCTAAAAATGCGAAGCAACGCACAATCGCTGGAGCGCATTATCAAAGAACATAAGGTGGATATTGTGCATGCACGTTCCCGGGCTCCTGCGTGGAGTGCTTACTGGGCATGTCAAAAAACCGATGCACGGTTTGTGACCACGTTTCATGGCACGTATAATTTCGATAATAAATGGAAGCACCGCTACAACGAAATCATGACCAAAGGCATGAGTGTCATTGCTATTTCGGGATTTATTCAAGAACATATTCTTGCCAATTATGAGGTGGATAAATCGCGGTTGCGGCTGATTCATAGGGGAGTGGATATGGAAAAATTCACCCATGATCGTATTACCGGAATGCGGGTGGCAGAGCTGGCAAAATCGTGGCACATGCCTGAAGATATTCATATGCCGGTAATATTATGCCCAGGCAGAATTACCCGCTGGAAAGGGCAGCATGTGCTGTTGGAGGCACTGGCGAAAATTAAAGACCAGCCATTCTTTTGCGTGTTGCTGGGCGATGATGCTGGACACCCTACCTATCGCCATGAACTGGAAAATAAGATTATCAAGTCTGGTTTGGCGGGCAAGGTGCGTATTACACCTAACACCAATAGTATGGCCGAAGCGTACATGCTGTCTAGCGTGGTAGTAGCGCCTTCGATAGAGCCGGAAGCGTTTGGCCGTATATCAATAGAAGCGCAAGCAATGGGTAGACCAATTATCGCAACAAATCATGGTGGATTTTGTGAAACCGTGATGGATGGCGAAACCGGATGGTTACTTGAGCCGGGCAATGTGAATGCACTGGCTGCCAAGCTACGTGAAGTTTTGGCAATGCCGCAAGAAGCGCGGGATGCATGGGGTGAGAAATCGCGATATTATGCAGAGCAAAACTTCTCTGCTGATTTAATGAAGCGTAAAACCATAGAAGTATATAGCGAACTTTTGTGGCCGCATGAATATGCGCAAGAAGCGGCGCAAGAGCAAGAGCATGCTTAAGCCAATAGTCTTTAACCCCAGCGTTTATGTACCCAAAACCATTGCCCCGGGCGCTCTCGAATCCAGCCTTCCATAATGTCATGCAGCTTGCCCATAATCATAAGGGCATCGGCTTTGTCGTCGCCGCTGGGCTCCCACTCAACCGGAGGCTCAAATGTTATGCGATGGGTAGGAGCATTCGATATACGTTCTACTCGAGTGGGAATAATGGGATAGCCGAATTTAATGGCTAAATCAGCGATGGCAGTAGCGGTCATTGCGTCGCGGCCAAAGAAGGGAACAGGCACGCCGGTATTCATTTTTTGATCAATAAGAATCGCGACTGGCTTACCATTGCGCAGGGTTTTTAGTAGCTCTCGTGTGCCTGCACCAGTTTTTGGTAAGCCTTGCGATTGATATTTGTCACGAAAAGCTGTGGTCATTTTATCGGCCAACGGGTTGTTGAGCGGGCGGTACACAATGGCAAAAGGTACGCCACACGCCCATGAAGCTTTTGCGCCAAGCTCCCAATTTGCCATATGGGCAGAAAAGAACAACGCTCCTTTGTTGTTGTCGGTGGCCGTATGCAAAATATCTTCGCCGTGAATTTCTGCAATATTGCGAAACTCTTCTGCGGTCATGGGGGCAATATGCGGGAGCTCTCCCATATATCGCCCCATATTTTCCCACATATCGGCTATCACTGCATCCAGCTTTGCTTCCTCCCACTGTGGAAATGCCAAACTCAAATTACGCTTGGCTACATTGCTTTTGCGTAGTTTAGGGCCAAATTTACGTGCAAACGCACCTAAAGCTGCCGAGCTGCGCTGATAGCCAACAATTCGCGCAAGGGCAAATAGCAGCTTCAGCACTCCCCATTCCAAAACATGGCGAAGGCGCTTTAGGGGAGAAGCCTGCATAGTATTTCCTCATGCCGCTTGTGCTGAAAGCCTAAGCCAGCAAAGTTATTCCATGTACTGGCCGCCATTGACAGACAATGTTTCTCCGGTAATGAATGAGGCATTTTCATCGGCCAAAAATACAACGCAGCGGGCGACTTCTTCGGGTTCTCCCAAACGGCCAATAGGAATTCCTGCAACAATTTTTTCCATGATGTTATCAGGAATAGTTTTTACCATTTCTGTAGCAATATAGCCGGGGGCGATAGCATTGACGGTAATCCCGCGGGATGCTGTTTCGCGGGCGAGAGCCTTGGTGAAGCCAAAAATACCGGATTTAGCGGCAGAGTAGTTGGTTTGGCCGAATTGCCCCAGCTGACCATTTACAGAGCTAATGGAAATAATGCGACCAAATCCTTCGCTGCGCATAGATTCGATGACGGCACGCGCCATGTTGAAACAGGAATCTAAATTGGTGTGTATGACTTTACCCCAATTTTCGGCAGACATTTTATGCATGGCTCCATCTTTGGTAATACCTGCATTATTCACCAATACGGCGATGGGAGCGTCTAAATCGGTAGTAATTTTTTTCACCGCTGCATCACAAGCATCAAAATCTGAAATATCCCATTTATAAGTGGTAATGCCGGTTTCTTTAGTAAATTCCTCGGCTACTTCGTCCCGTGATGCATAATTGGCCACTACGTGATAACCCGCATCTTTAAGGGCAATACAAATAGATTTACCTATTCCGCGTGTGCCACCGGTAACCAGTGCTATTTTTTTGCTCATGATCTGTTCCTTTTTTTTGGTTTTAATGGGTTGCAATTATGCGCTGCGTTCGAGGCACATTGCAACGCCCATGCCGCCACCTACGCATAAGGTAACTAACCCTTTTTTTGCATCGCGGCGTTTCATTTCATACAATAATGTGGTGAGGCAGCGCGTACCGGAAGCTCCAACGGGGTGTCCGAGTGCGATGGCACCGCCATTCACATTAACTTTGCTTGCATCCCACCCGAGTTCGCGATTGACTGAGATGGCTTGTGCAGCAAATGCTTCATTGGCTTCGATAAGATCAAGATCGCCCACATTCCATCCGGCTTTTTTCAACGCGTCACGGCTGGCAGGAATAGGGCCGGTTCCCATAATGCTGGGGTCAACTCCTGCCTGAGCAAATGACACAATGCGCGCCATTGGGGTAAGGCCGCGCTTTTTAGCTTCGTCGGCGCTCATAAGCACCACAGCCGCTGCGCCATCATTGATGCCCGAAGCATTGCCAGCGGTTACGGTGCCTTCTTTGTTAAAAGCGGGGCGAAGCTTGGCGAGGCTTTCTGCAGTAGTGTCGTTTTTTGGATGCTCATCTTTACTCACTACCGTCTCGCCTTTGCGGGTGGTAATAGTTACTGGGGTAATTTCTTCCTGAAATTTGTCATCGGCCTGTGCTTTGGCACATTTTTGCTGTGATTCCAGCGCAAAATTATCCTGATCGGCGCGGGTGATTTGATATTTTTGCGCAATATTTTCTGCCGTCACACCCATATGATAACCGTTAAAAGCATCGGTAAGTGCGTCATAAATCATGGTATCCACAAATTGTTGATTTCCCATTTTTGTGCCATTGCGCAAGTTTGCGGAGTGGGGGGCTTGGCTCATGCTTTCTTGTCCACCGGCAATTACAATACTGCTGTCACCATTGGCAATCGCTTGTGCGCCCAGTGCAACGCTGCGTAAGCCACTGCCGCAAAGTTGGTTCATGCCCCATGCCGGAACTTCAATCGGAATACCTGCGTTTACGGAAGCCTGACGGGCGGGGTTTTGCCCTGCGCCGGCGGCAAGAATCTGGCCTAAAATAACTTCGGATATGTCGCCGCCGGAGATGCCGGTGGATTCAAGCAATTTGCGGATAACAATTTCGCCCAGTTTATGAGCAGGAAGGGAGGCAAGGCCGCCATTGAAGGCACCAACAGGTGTGCGGGTTGCACTTACGATTACGATATCAGTCATAGAAATAGCTCCACGCGGTTTGTATTGCGGTTATGTTTATATGGAAACAGGTCGCATTAGGCCTAATGCCTGCTTCTCTTTTTTGTGTTTCAGCGGGGTTCAGTAGTAACCTTTGATACTGCCTGTGTCCAGCGTTTTTGCCGTTAGAATTCTGCATGTACCCATGCGTTTAGCGGGCGCCATAACGTGGATTCTGCCTGCGCTCCTGCTACCATTGCCACATGGCCGCATTTAGGGCGAATAGTGGTGCAGTTTTTAATTTCAGGTAATAAAGGCTCGGCACAATCTGGTGGCACAATGGTGTCGTTTGTAGGGCAGGCAGTAAATACGGGAATTTTCAGCGCATCAGGTGAAATGCTGGTGTCGTTTATGCGCCAGTTACCATTCGCCGGACGGTTCTCCTGCACCCAGTGGATCAGGCATTGTTCGGCCACAGCGGAGGGCATGTCTACATTGTCATTTACCCAGTTCTCGATAGCAACAAACTCCTCAGCTTCTTCGCTGATGCTGTCAAGCTGTGCAAATGCCGAGAATTTCTGTGCAAAATGCCATGGGTTATGAATATAAAATAACGTCTGAATGATGTCGCCCGAAATTACCTTTTGACGTGCCAGACTTTTGCACAACTTTTCGGCATGCATGTTGTCAAGTTTGACACGAGGAAAGTTCTGCGAATGAAAATTCCATGGCGTGGCCATTAGCACCAACCCATTAACGCGTTCGGGTGCCAGTTGTGCCAATGCTAATGCCAACAATCCCCCCATGCAATAACCCGCTGCAATAAGCGGGCTGGTGTGTGAAAGCGATGCTATTGCAGGCATCAGGCGCTGGGTAATATATTCATCGCAGGAAAAACTTTGTTCTTGTTGATTCGGCTCGTTCCAATCCATAACTAGTGGGCGTATGCCTTGCGCACGCAAATAGGCGACCATGCTGCGTTGTGACTTTAAATCCAGAATATAATAGCGATTGATCAGGGAGGGAATAAATATCATTCGCGCTTTTTCTTCCCCCTCCACGCCATAATCCAGCAGCCGGCAATTGCCCTTTTGCCAGATAACGGATGCATTGGTTTGTGCGCGCTGATAGGGATGAGTAAGATAACGGCGAATACCATCGAATAGCGCATCGTTACGCTGGCTTAGTTCTTGCTGAACGGCTAATTTGAATGAGGCTTGATTAGTGTTCATCCAATCGGCGGCGAAGTTCGGCCATTTCGCGTTCCAATTCGGCGATGCGGCCTTCGGCGCTTGCAAGGCGGCGTTCGAGCTGTGCCAAAGCAGCATTTGCAGCGTCAGATGAAACGGTAGAGTGCGCAGAGGCTGCGTTTGTGTGATGGCTTGGATCATTGGGGAATCCTCCCGTTTGGTGCATGGTATCCACCACATTTGCAACAAAATTCTCGTCTACTAGCATGTCTGCAAGCTGTTTTTGCCACATATCCACAAACTGTTTTGCCATTAATTGGTAGGAATTATCTGTCATAACGTGCGTTTTCGGTTGATGAATGCAATGTAATCTCTTAGCATCTTCACATAATATTGCAAACCTGAAAGGCATACTATGTCACGCAAAAGCGAACAAGACGGCCCTATCGTTATTAAAAAATACGCAAACCGCCGCCTCTATGATACCCAAACCAGCAGCTATGTTACTCTCGAAGATCTATGCCTGATGGTTAAAGAAGACAAAGAATTTGTTGTAAAAGACGCGAAAAGCAACGAAGACCTCACCCGTCAGATTCTTACGCAAATCATATTGGAGCAAGAGCTTAAGGGCGTAAACATTATGCCTGCCGACTTTTTGCGCAGCGTTATTAAATCGCATGACGAGCAAGCCAGCGCGATGATGCAAAGCTATCTGGATAATGCCATGAAAGCGTTTACGGCGAATCAGGACACCATGAAGCAATATTGGGAAAAGGGTATGGATAGCTTTAATAGCCTTGGCCCCATTGCGCAAATGGAAGAAATGAGTAAGCGCAATATGGATTTTTTCCAAAAGAGCATGGAAATGTTTAGCCCAGCAAATTTGTTTTCTGAAGACTATAAGAAGAAATAATTATGGCTGCATTAACCACACCTCCCGTAACAAAAGGCTGGAAAGCGGCAGATTTTTTACTCCCGGCTACCGATGGCAACAGCTACAGCCCCAATGATATTTGCGGCGAAAATGGCTTGGTTGTAATGTTTATTTCCAATCACTGCCCTTTTGTAAAGGGCATATTGCATAAGCTTGTGGAAGAAATGGCCGCGCTCAAAGCTCACGGCATTAACAGCATTGCCATTATGTCTAACGATGTAGAAGCCTATCCCGAAGATGATTTTGCCCATATGCGCGACGTGGCAGAAAAAATGCAGTTTTCTTTTCCTTATGTATGGGATGAAACTCAGGAGGTTGCCAAGGCGTATGATGCTGTTTGTACACCGGATTTTTTTGGATTTGATAAAGATTTGAAGCTGCAATATCGTGGGCGATTTGATGCATCGCGTTTTGAGCAAAAAGAAAATGCAGAGCGGGATTTATTCAACGCTATGGTGCAAATAGCCAAAACCGGTACAGCGCCCGAGGAGCAATGGCACAGTAAAGGCTGCTCCATTAAATGGAAATAAACCAACTTTCCTTGACTTGTACCCCAAACCCACTAAAAACATATATTCCATCGTATTTTAAGCCTATAGGAGATGCTCGGATGAGCGCCACAATAGAAAAACATTCCACCTCCCATGTTACCATCACGCTACCCGACGGCAGTACCCGTAGCTATGATGCAGGTGTGACTGGCTTGGAAGTGGCGGAATCTATTGGCGCTGGGCTGGCAAAAGCAGCGCTTGCCGTAAAGGTAAATGGTGAACAGCGCGATTTATATTTGCCCATTACGCATGATAGCGCATTGAGTATTCTCACTTTAAAAGATCCTGAAGGTCTAGACATTATGCGCCATAGCTCTACGGCGCAGGTATTAGCATTGGCGATCAAAAAGCTATGGCCACAGGCAAAACTTGCCATTGGCCCCACCATTGATGATGGGTTTTATTACGATATCGATCTGGATGAGCGCATCAGTACTGACGATTTGCCAAAAATCGAAGCAACCATGCGCGAGATTATCGCCAGCGGTATGAATATTCGCCGCGAAATGTGGGAGCGTGACGCTGCTATCACCATGTTTAATACGCGGGGCGAGAGCTATAAAGCCGAGCTGATTGAGGGCGCATCCGAAGATGATACGACTGAACACGGCAAAATTTCGCTGTACCGTCAGGGTGAGGGCGAAGATGCATTTATCGATTTATGCCGTGGCCCTCATGTGCCCAATTTGAAGCAGGTTAGCACTGCGTTTAAACTCACTAAAGTGGCGGGCGCATATTGGCGTGGAGACAGCCGCAATAAAATGCTGCAACGTATTTATGGCGTATCTTTTGCTACTGATAAAGAGTTGAAAGCCTATTTACTAATGATGGAAGAAGCGGAAAAGCGCGACCATCGGCGCTTAGGCAAAGAGCTGGACTTATTTCATCTGCAAGAAGAAGCGCAGGGCTCTGTATTTTGGCATCCCAATGGCTACACCATCTGGTTGCAGGTGGAGGCATATATCCGCCGGCAGCTACGTAAGCATGACTATGTGGAGGTGAAAACCCCGCAGCTGATGGATAGTAAGTTCTGGGAGCAATCCGGCCATTGGTCTAAATTCCGCGAGAATATGTTTGTGGTGCCCGATGAAATTCCCTCGACTGAAGAAGATGCACCTATTATCTCTGCCGATGCCAAGCTTATGGCAATTAAGCCTATGAATTGCCCCGCGCATGTGCAGATTTTTAAGCAGGGCATAAAATCTTATCGCGATTTGCCTATACGTATGGCGGAATTTGGTTGTTGCCATCGTAACGAGCCGCATGGCGGATTGCATGGCCTCATGCGTGTACGCCAAATGACGCAGGATGATGCCCATATTTTCTGTCGCGAAGACCAGATTGCCGATGAAGTGACGCAATTCTGCGAACTATTTTTTGCCGTATATAAGGACTTTGGCTTTACCAATATTGCCGTAAAGTTGGCTACGCGCCCTGAGCTGCGTGCCGGTGAAGATGCCACATGGGATCATGCCGAACAAAGTTTAGAATCCGCCCTGCGTGCGGCTGGGCTGGAATTTGAATTTGCACCGGGCGAGGGGGCGTTTTATGGGCCGAAGTTAGAATTTCACCTAAAAGATGCCATTGGCCGTAGCTGGCAATGTGGAACAATGCAGCTTGATTTTGTGTTGCCACAACGTTTGGATGCGGCCTATGTGGGTAAAGATGGCGAAAAGCATCGCCCTG
>JAKUPQ010000031.1 GCA_022450665.1 Alphaproteobacteria bacterium
TCTCGAATGGTTCGCATACGATATAGTATACCGTATTCTAGTCGGGCTAGGCGTAGGTTATCTAATAGGCAGGCTCATAACATGGCTATTTTTTACTTTGCCTAAGAGGTTCGATGCCAGCCATGTGCAACGTGGACTAGTGTCATTATCAGCTACCTTGTTTGTATATGGAGTGACAGAACTGATTCATGGTTATGGTTTTATTGCTGTTTTTATAACGGCTATCACTATACGCAATTATGAGATGAACCATGATTACCATAAGGTTCTGCATAGTTTTATCGATCAGATTGAACACATAATGCTGGCCGTGCTGCTAATATTATTAGGTGGCGCGGTAGTGGACGGACTTTTGGAATCGCTAACATGGTTCTACGCTCTATGTGGTCTGATATTTGTGATAATAGTGAGGCCTCTAGCCGCATGGATAAGCTTACTTCCTGTTAAAATGAGTGGAAAACATAAGCTCATAGTCAGTTTTTTTGGCATTAAAGGCATCGGCTCCTTCTTTTACCTCGCTTTTGCGCTAAATGAGGTGTCATTTGCACATGCTTCGGAAATATGGTCCATCACCGCTTTTGTTGTATTGCTCTCTATTTTTATCCATGGTCTTACCTCTACTTTTGCGATGAAAAAAATAGATTAGTATCGCCATCGCACGGTTTAGATGGAAGGGTAGAATAATTTTGAATTTAAATGATCAACAAAAACATTTGCTTACATTACGGGTAAGGCAAGCAAGCTGTTGCACTGTAAAATGAAGTTGTAAGTAAGATGTAGAAGGATTTATAAGAAATGGTCGGGGCAGAGAGAGACTAACCCATTTTTCCTGAGTGGCGCTTATACTGCGGTTTTGCCGCTGCAACTTGGTTAATGTCACCCCTATGTGTCACACCTGTGAATAAGTGTCAATACCCCGCAAAAACCCTAGGGTCATGGGGACTTTAGGGGCTTGCAAACTTAATATGCCCTCACGGAATTATGGGGTGTTTTTTACATCTCATAAAAGACAGAGGGTGGTACTGGCTCGTTCTTTGAATAGAAAACAGCTATCCTGAAATAAGATCTTGCGTGTTAATTTTTGCCGTGTACAATGAGGGCAAAATTAACATGGAAAGAAAAAGTAAAATGAAAAAATCCTATACTGACCGCTTAGAAATTTTTGATAAACTTAGGGGTTTGGGCTTAGATAAGAAAGATCTTCTCCATGTCGTTAGAGCAGCTATGGCGGCGAGAGCTGACTCTGTGGTTAGCGATCCGTTGAATGCAAAAGGTCAGCTAATGTACATCCATGGTACACGGGAATTACGCAGAATTCATTTGCTTAAAGGATGGGTTATAGATCGGACTGATAATATAGAGTCTATTCTCCATCCAGCCACAGGCATAAAAGTAATTTACCAAAATACGGACACAGCAGCAAACCCTTATCGTGATCCTAAGGCAATATCGAAAAAAGGTCCAGCCTCAGTACGCATGATCAACCAAGCCCAAGGCGTTTTATTTCCTGAATGGATTTCAGCAGAGGCAATTCGTTTGAATGCTCAAGTCTGGTATCTTTGTGTTGCGCATAAGGACGATGAAGTATATGCAGAGCTTTCCCGCCCCCTATCCTTGGAAGATGATCAATTCGGGGAATTTGCAGAACGAATCTTTATCAAGCAAACTGGTGATGAAAAACCCTTCAATCCCGAAGAATTTGACTTTGCAGACGCTAAAGACTTCAATGTAACGGTTACAAGGAAATGACGTTCAATCACTTACGAATGGCCCTTGCTCGCAAGCGAAAGAAAGTGGCAAGCAAAACCCTTGCCGAATTAGTGGGTGTGTCACCTGTTACGATTAGCCGCATAGAGAAAGGTAACAATGATCCTGAGCCTGCTACTGCCGCCGCAATAGCTAAAGAGCTTGGGTTTCCTATTGGCTTCTTTTATGATGATGATATTGATGCGCTAAGCACAGAGGCTGCAAGCTTCCGTAGCCTAACCACGATGACCGCTAAGGAAAAGGATGCCGCCCTTTCTGCTGGCTCCTTGGCGTATTTGCTTTCAGATTGGGTCAATGTGAGGTTTAATTTGCCAAACGTTGATCTTCCTAATTTGCAGTATGAGGGTGATGCTGAAACGTCAGCAAAAATCCTGCGACAACATTGGGGGTTAGGTGAAACCCCTGTTTCTAACATGATCAAACTAATGGAGTCCAAAGGCATCAGAGTCTTTTCATTGGCAGAAAATACTAAAAATGTAGATGCCTTTTCTTGTTGGCGCGACAGCACGCCCTATGTCTTTCTTAACATCTATAAATCAGCAGAGCGTAGTAGATTCGATGCGGCTCATGAGCTTGGGCATTTAATCTTGCATAAGCATGGAGGCCCTCACGATCATTCATGTGCTGCTTCCACTGGACGAGAGGCAGAAAGAGAAGCTGATGCATTCGCAGCAGCTTTCTTGATGCCCAAAGAGGACATAACTTCGCGAATACCAAACGTCCAATCTTTAGACCAAGTTGTTCTTGCAAAGAAGCGTTGGGGAGTCTCCGTAGCTGCTTTAGCATACCGCCTTAAAACCCTAAACGTAATTACTGAGTGGCAGCATCGGACATTCTGCATTCAGATTAACCAAAGGGGGTATCGCTATTCGGAACCAAACGGCCTTCCTAGAGAAGAATCCGTAGTCTGGAAAGAGGTATTTAGCTCTTTATGGAAAGATCGTCTAACGAAAGGTCATGTTGCGCAAGAGCTAAACTTACCGTTAGAAGAATTAGAAAATTTGGTTTGGGGGCTGACGCATAATAGCCCCATGCCAGAAAACCGTAAACTGAGAGCGATTGACAATAAAGACATAATTTAATGTGTAAAGAATAGCGATATTTTATGCATCTGCTCTAGGGCGGGCAGAGGAGGCAAATATGTTTCAGGCATCCCTGAAGACGCATTGTGTCGTGATTGTGCCGCGAATATGCCACAAATGACACAAAAACGCGTCAAAATACGGAAGCGGCCACGCTGCCTGATTCTATGCAATGTAGTGTGGTAGGGGCTTTGAAGTGGTCGGGGCAGAGAGATTCGAACTCCCGACCCCCTGGTCCCAAACCAGGTGCGCTACCAGACTGCGCTATGCCCCGACTGCGCCCTTTATACGCAATGAAGATTATTTTGGCAAGTGTAATTCCGTGACAAATGTTTGGTAGAGCGAATTTTGTGATAAAAGCATTGCCATTGCTAGCAAATTCGGTACTCTAGGCAGGTTTTTAAACCCCCAGCGCATACGAGGTTTTTGCGTGCTAAAATCGTCGAAATTCACCGGAATTTTTACCGCTCTCATCACCCCGCTTTGCAGTGGGGAAGTGGACGAAAAAGCATTTCAATCTTTTGTTGAATGGCAAGTGAGCGAAGGGGTGAATGGTTTAGTTCCCTGCGGTACTACAGGGGAGTCACCCACCTTGTCACATGATGAGCATCGTCGGGTAATTGAGTTATGCGTTGAAGCCAGTGCAGGCAAAGTGCCGGTAATGGCGGGCAGTGGCTCTAATAGCACTGATGAAGCGATTGAGCTTACGCAACATGCCCAAACTGCAGGGGCAGATGCTGCATTGGTGGTGACACCATATTACAATAAACCATCGCAAGAAGGATTATATCAGCACTTTAAGTCCGTAGCGGAGTCTGTTGATATTCCAATATTTATATATAACATTCCCGGGCGATCTGTCGTTAATATCAGCGATGAAACTTTGATGCGTTTAGCAAAGCTTAGCAATATAATGGGTGTGAAAGATGCCACGGGGGATTTATGTCGCCCTCTCACGCTGCGTTGGGCAGGCGGTAAAAATCTGGTGCAGCTTTCGGGCGAAGACATGACAGCAGTAAGCTTTAACGCCTCTGGCGGTGTGGGGTGCATATCAGTAACTTCTAATGTCGCACCCAAGCTATGTGCCGAGGTGCAAGCCGCTTGTCTTGCAGGAGATTATAAAACCGCATTAGAAAAACACGAAAAACTGGTGCCACTGCATTTGGCATTATTTAGTGAAACCAGCCCTGCGCCAGTAAAGCAAGCCGTTAATTTACTCGGAAAATGTAGTTCGGAGGTTCGCTTGCCATTGGTGAGAGCTACGCAACAATGCGAGGCGCATTTGCATAAAGTTATGCAAGATTTGGGAATGGTGTAATCGCGATGGCCGCTAAGCAAAAAAAACCTGTTTTTGGTTCGCCAACTATTCAAAACCGCCGTGCGCGGTTTGATTATACGATTACAGATGAAATCGAAGCGGGAATTGTATTGCTTGGCACCGAGGTTAAGTCATTGCGCAAGGGTGAGTGTAATCTAAACGATTCTTATGCCGGCGAGTTCAAAGATGAAATTTGGCTGTATAATTGCTATATTGCAGAATATTCAGGGGGAAACCAATTTAACCATGAAACCCGCCGCCCCCGAAAATTGTTATTATCGCGCAAAGAAATCAATAAATTAATGGGGCGCACAAAAGCCAAAGGTATTACCATAGTGCCGCTATCTATGTATTTTACTAAACGCGGCTATGCTAAGGTTAAGCTTGGTTTAGCCACAGGTAAAAAACAACATGAAAAGCGTGATACAATTAAAGATCGTGATTGGCAGCGGCAAAAAGCACGTATTATGAAAGATCATGGCTAGGCGCGATAGTATTAGTGCTGAACATCCCATCAATTTATCTTCCAAAGCATCCACTGACAGCGTAAGGCAGCAAGTTTGTAATATTGCTGTAACTTGACTTATGCTGCAATTTGTCGTTTTCTTAATGCAGGGAGCCTACGCTCCACATGTATTTTATAGTATGGGATCTTGATGGCCGAACCCACTAGTACCGCAAAAAACGATCAAAATAAGCAAGTTATCCGCATTTGGGATGATCCCGAAAGCCGCATCAATTTTATGGAGTCTGTTCTTAAAAACAAAGAATGGGAAGCGGTAATCTATCATCCGGATTATAACGAGGATGGTAGTCAGAAAGAGGGCGGTTCAACGCCTTTGCCGGAACTTAGCAAAAAACTCACCGCCCGTGGCTTTAAAACCCAGATGGGCGAAGATGAAAATGGGATTCCTACCTTATCAGTCAAAAATTTTGGTGCAGATAGCAAATTATCTTCTGCAGTGAAAGAAATGGGATTTGCCAAAGGCATGACCCATAAACTGGTAAATATTGGCGAGCCGTTGGGTAATGCCATAGAAAAAAGCACCCAAATGATCAAGCATGTTGCAACAGATAATGCACGCCTGATTGGTGGCATATATATGCTGGGCGATGTGTTTTTATCATTTGCTGGCTTAGGCAATTCCAACAAATCTGATGACACAGCAGACGAAGCCAATCTAGCTCCATCTGGCGGGGCGCTGAGCAAGTTGAGCGATCCCGCAAATTTGCTACAAAGTGCTGCTGGAGTTGCCGCTGTCGTGCAATCGCTTATTTATATGGGTTTTGCCAAAGAGGGTAGCGAGACTGTTTATAAAGACCTGATGAACCATGCGGATGGTGCTATAGATTCAGGAAAGAACCTGCTGGATGCAGAAGGCTGGAAGCCACAAGAAGAAAAATCAAAAAAGATTCATCACTTGCCACAGCGTATGTTGGAAAAATATCCAATTCAATTGGGTGCTTTAACACAGGTTGGAGGACAGTTAGCGCTATTGACATCAGGCGGAATCAACCTGAAGCGGCTTAATGGCGCCGAAGTAAAAGATAAGAAAAAAATCATGGGGGCGAAGCAAGACATTGTGACCGCTATCACCTCTATTACCGGCTGGTCGATTCTTACAAAAAAGAAATCTGAAGATATTCCTGAAGCAGATAAACACGAATGGAGTGATCCTCGTCGTTTATGGCAAGAGGTCTCTGAAAGCCCTAATAAAGTTGCTTCTGGCTTTTTAAGCACCGCTACAATATCTGGAATTTTAGCAGGTGCGCTTAAAAAGAATTACATTCAAGCCAGCGGTAATGTTACCTATCTGTTAGGCGATGGCATTATGTTTGCCACTGACAGTAACGATTATGGTGCAGAGGGTGCAGGCAATACACAAATGCTGTCAAATGCAGCAGAGCAATTTGTACAGGCTTCGCCAATGATATTGGGTGAAAAAGAACAAGGCCAGATGGTGACACAGCTTTCGCGGCATTTGGCTGAGCGTACAATGCATCAGGAAGCCAAAAAGACGAAAACCGAAGTATCGGAAGAGAAAATAGACTCGCTTTCTGAGTGTATAGCAGCAGAATTGACGGTAAAACTTCCAAAAGTTAACCGGCGTGCTAACGATGCAGCGCAAAGCATTGCTCGTGTTGTAGAAGTGTTCGATCCTAAAGATGCAGATAGCATTTCTGATGCATTATGCGAGAAAGTTTGCGAACTGAACGGTGTGATGATTGAAAAAGATGAGTTGAAATCCCACGTTGATCGCCAAATAGGAACGCCAAAAGCTGGAAATCCACGGGCAACTACTATGGAAAGGTTAGCACGACCTTTAGCTGATCTGGTTTTTGCTGTTCCGGGTGGAGCAAACCCCGCTACGGTCAATAAGCTTTATGATGCCATTGGCAAGCATTTAGGCAACGAGGCGGGTAAGGGGCATGAAATGCTGGCAGATGCCATCAATGAAACTGCCGAGCGTGACGTGAGAAATGCAATGGGACAACCGGTTGTAGGTGCGCATAGCGCCGCAATTCTGGCACGTAATGCCGTTCCGAATGAATCTGTATTGTCACGTTAACATTGTGTTACGCTGCAAAATATTGCGGTTCTTGCTGGAACGGATAAATCGATCCTAATCCCAAAATGCGCGTAAGTTCATCCAACGCTTCATAAGCCTCTTGCGCCAAGCGCGGATCGGCTAAGTCGGCGGTAGCCAGTTGGTCACGGTAATGCTTTTCTATCCACGCAACCAATTGCTCATAGAGTGCATCGGTAAGTAAAACTCCCTGATGCATTGCCTGAGATTCTGCTTTGGTCAGGGCAATACGCAATCGCAGGCATGCAGGGCCACCGCCATTACGCATACTTTCGCGTACGTCCAGAAAATGTGCGGTATTTACTGGGTTGCTACTATCTTCACACATAGCCTTCACCCGTGCTTCTACGGCTTGATTTTCTTCGCATTCGATAGGTGCAATCAATGCCATTTTACCATCTGGTAAAGTAAGTAGCTGGCTGTTAAATAAATAAGTTTGTACAGCCTCGCTTACTGTTACTTCGTTTTGCGCTATTTTTATAAAATGTAAGGGGGCATCGCCATATTTCTTTTGCAGTTCAGCGAATACCGATTCGGTATCTAAAAATGCCTGTTCATGATAGAGCAGTGTATTGCCGTTTCCTACGGCGATTACATCATTATGAAATACACCTGCGTCAATCACAGCGGGATTTTGCTGAGCGAATACGGTGTTCGCTTGGGTTAGGCCATGCAAACGCGCCACAGCGCTGCTTGCTTCATAAGTTTGGCGGGCAGGATATATTTTTGGTTGGGGGTGATTATTATCACACGCATGTTTGCCATATACAAAAAATTCCACACCATTAGCGCCATGTGTTTTGGCAAAACGTGTGTGGTTTGCCGCGCCTTCATCGCCTAACATATCATGGGTGGGCAGAGCATCATGATGCCGGAAATGTTTCTCAGTGTTAAAAATGCGCTGCAAAATGGCTGAGGTTGTCACATGTTCAATAGAACGATGCAGTTTGTTTGCCAGATTTGCTGGTGTGAAATGCACTAAACCATCGCTGGTATCAGCACTGGGAGATACGGTGGCGGCATTGGCTGTCCACATATTAGACGAAGAATAGCACGCGGCGAGTAATATTGGATTTTCGCGGGATACTTTTTGTAAAATACTGGCAGTGCCACCGCTATAGCCCAGCTTGCGCAATGTATCCAAAGCAGGGCGGGCATGAGGTGGCAACAGTCCTTGTTTTAACCCTAAGTCACGCACGAATTTCATTTTTTGCAGGCCTTGAAGTGCGGCCTTTTTTGGGTTTGATGTGCTGTTGGCATTGTTACTTGAGGCAACATTTCCGCTGGAAAGTCCCGCATAGTTATGGGTAGGGCCAACCAGCCCATCAAAGTTTATTTCGTAAGCGGTGGTCATAATTTTATTCCAGGGGCTAGTTTTTCGGGCATTTCTGGCAGGGTGGTTTCCATGGATGCCATAGGAAAAGCACAATAATCTGCTGCATAAAATGCGCTGGGGCGGTGGTTTCCGCTGCAACCAATACCGCCAAACGGTGCAGCACTGCTTGCTCCGGTGAGGGGGCGATTCCAGTTTACAATGCCAGCGCGAATCTGTTGCGCAAATATTTCATAGAGCGCTTTGTTGTCAGAAATTAACCCTGCCGAAAGGCCAAATGCGGTGTTATTTGCTTCTTCTATTGCCGCGTCAAAATCATCCACACGAATTACCTGCAATAACGGGCCAAAAAATTCTTCGTCACTGCGTTCGCGCATATCGGTAACATCTAATATGCCCGGGCTGATATAGGGTAAGTCGTTTTTCAGGCGTTGCATAGTAACGATTGCTTTTGCACCACGGGCAATCATGTCTTGTTCAGCGCTCATTAAGCGTTCGCTTTCTTTCAACGACACCATTGGGCCCATGAAAGCCTCGGGCGTTTGGTCGTAGCTGCCTACTTCTATTGCCCGTGTCATAGATGCAAGCATGTTTAAGAAGTCATCGCCCGCTTGCCCCGTTGGAACGATTAGGCGGCGGGCGCAAGTGCAGCGCTGACCGCTGGATAAAAACGCAGATTGCACCGTAATATATGCGGCGGCGCGTAAATTATTGGTTTCATGCACGATAAGCGCATTGTTACCACCCATCTCTAGGGCGAGGATTTTTTCGGGACGACCAGCAAATTGCTTGTGTAAAATATTACCAGTGGCAGAGCTGCCAGTGAAAAATATGCCATCCAATTGTGGGTGGTTGGCTAAGGCAATGCCTGTTTCTTTTTCACCCTGAACCAAGTTTAAGACGCCATCGGGCAAACCTGCTTCTTGCCACAGGCGCACTGTAAATTCGGCGACATTAGGTGTCATTTCACTTGGCTTGAATACCAGTGTATTTCCGGCGAGCAGTGCAGGAACAATATGGCCATTGGGCAAATGCCCCGGGAAGTTATATGGACCAAATACGGCGATGACTCCATGGGGTTTGTGTCGCAGCGTTGCCTTTCCACCATCGGGCAAATCGCTTTGAGATTCACCGGTACGGGTATTATACGCCTTTACAGAAATGGCAATTTTACCAATCATTGCCCCTACTTCACCGCGAGCATCCCATAGCACTTTCCCGGTTTCTTTGCTAATGCATTGCGCGAGATTTTCTTTGTTAGCCTCTAAATTATCACGAAATTTTTCTATAATCTGCAATCGATCTGTAAAGGTAAGTGCACTCCAGATAACGAAAGCTTTGCGTGCAGCCATAACTGCGTCATTCACCTCTTTTTCCGAGGCGGCAGCGCCTTCCCAGATTGCTTTTCCGGTGGCGGGGTTAGTGGAATTGAAATTCGCACCGCTACCAGCCTGCCAGTGGCCATTGATAAAATGTGGAACAGCATGCTGCTGCCCCCAATTTGCATGAACAACATTATGTGGGTGAGAAACGGATTGCATGGCCTTTTTCTACTTTCAGTTTTTTTGCAGTGTTTTGAGTAATTATTGCCGAGCCTTCAGGCGTGATTTGTACCGCATCGGTGCAAACGGCAAAATTTTCTAAATCTGTGGTGCTGATCATGTGATAAGTGCTAGCGTCTAAAGAATCCACAATTTTTTCTATTTCGCAGCGTCGGCTGGTCTGAACGGCGCGCACTTTCGATACTTCGGCTTGTAAGGTTGGCCCAGCATCAAATACATCTATATAGCCTTCATAGCGGAAACCTTCGCGTTGCAAAAGCCGCATGGCTGCAGCAGAGTCTTTGAGAGGCTGACCGATAGCATCTTGTGCCTCTTGTGGCAGCAAGTTTACATAAATAGGGTATTTGGGCATTAAATCAGCTATAAACTGATTTCCCATGGTGGCGCTGATATAATCTGCCTGTGCGAATGTCATGTGGAAAAAATGTTGCGCAAGATGGTTATAAAACGGCGCGCCTCCGTCGGCAGTGCTTACTCCGCGAATTTCTGCAATGACAATGTCAGAAAATAAATCAGGGAATTCAGCCAGCAGTAAATAGCGGCAGCGACTTAAAAACCGGCCAAGGCCATCACGGCGATAATCGGGTAGCAAGAACAACGAACCAATTTCGGAAGCATTGGTATAATCATTCACCATATGCAGCACCTGCTGCGGACTGTAAATATCCAATTCGCTGTTGGCCTGAACCACTGATGAAAGCTTGTACGAATAGAACGGGCGGCTTAATCCCACATGGGCTACGAGTCCGGTGGTGCCGACTAAGCGCTTTTCTTCGGTATCTTCCATTACCATCAAAAAGCTTTCTTCATTCGGGCGTTCGGGAGTGCCAGAAAAACTCAGCATAGAATTGCGTATTTTTTGTTCCAGCACTTCGGCATCCGGTGGCAATGACGACATACCAATACCTGCTTTTTTAGCAAGCTCCAGAATCTCTGCATGATCTTTTGTATCTACGGGACGAATAAGCATCGCGCTTTTTTCCTTGTTATTATGCGAAGGTTATTTAGGCCATGTCAGCTCTTTTGCAGCAAGTCGCATTAGTAATAATGCACTCAGCTGGGCGCGCTCGGTAAGGCTGGATATTATCATATATTCATCGGCGCTGTGAATATTTGCACCGCGCACCCCCAATGTATCGACATTAGGTAATCCGGCAGCGGCAAGGTTATTGCCATCGCAGCAGCCACCAGTGGGTTTTTCATGTAACGATAAGCCTAACTGCGAACCACAATCTTTAACCATGCTAAATAGTTGTTGGTTAATGGGCGACAAAATTTTAGGTGGACGTGTAAAACTCCCATGAATTGTGAGGGTGATTCCATCTTTTTCGTTAAAAGATTGCTCCAGCTCTTTTAATGCAACTTCTACATAAGTTTGTTCTTCAGGAGTAGAAATGCGTATATTAAAACGGCATATTGCCAGATCGGGCACCACATTTACAGGGCCACCGCCTTCAAGCTTGCCTGGGTTTACAGTGATGCCTTCCATTGCGCCGTTGAGGGCGAAAATTGCCAGATTAAATTCGGACAATGCAACAATAGCGTTGCGGCCTAAATGCGGCTCACGGCCAGCATGTGCAGCGCGGCCATTAACTACAGCGGTGAAGTTACCACTGCCTTTGCGGGCTCCTGCCAATGTTCCGTCGGGCATAGATGGCTCATAGGTAAGTCCAAAATCATTACGCTTTGCTCCTTCAACAAGAAAAGGCGCAGAGCCAATAGAGCCAATTTCTTCTTCGGAGTTGATCAGTATTTCCCAGCCTATGTGTTCATGCCACGGACTTTTTTCTAACGCTTTAAGCGCGTGAAGCATAACCACCAGCCCGCCTTTCATATCCGCAACACCGGGGCCGTTTATCGTATCGCTATCCATCTTAGTGCAGCTTTGAAAACTATGGTCTTTAGGAAACACGGTATCCATGTGACCGGTAAGCAAGACCTTAAGCGGCGCATTGCTGCGTTTACGAAAGCGCAGGGCTTGGCCTAATGGAATATGCACTACCGTTCCATCAGCACTGACTGCTTCAAGAGGCGTTAAATCAATCTTTTCGCTGCTATCGGGTTCTAATGCGCCGAATTCGCTTTCAAGCGCAGTTGCCATGTCTGCCAAGCCATTAAGGTTGTAGCTGCCAGAGTTGATATGCGCCCATGTAAGCGTCATATCTAGCATGGATTGTTGCTGTGTTGCCAGCCAATCAAGGGTAGGTTGATAAGGGGTGAGTGTCATATTATTGTGCCAAATATTCTTTCAAAGCGGTTTTTACGCGATCCATTCCCGTTTCCAATTCTTCATCGGTAATGTTAAGCGGAGGTAAAAAGCGTAATACATTAGGGCCGGCAACTAACACCAAAACACCATGCTGGCGGCATAATTCGGTGATTTCTCCGGCTTTGCCATGCCATTGAGGTTTTAGAGCGGCACCAATCATCAAGCCTACACCGCGTATTTCTTCGAACATACCCAGTTCATCGCCCAGAGCTCGTAAAGTCGCAAAAATCTTTTCTGATTTTTGCGTTACATTCTGTTTTACGGCGGGGCTACGTAGTTTTTTCAGTGCTGCCAATGCAACATTGCACATGATGGGGTTGCCACCAAAAGTGGAGCCGTGACTACCAAACTGAAACGTATCTTCTGCTTTTTCTCCCACAAGCATTGCGCCAATAGGAATGCCACAGCCAAGGGCTTTGGCAAGAGTTACAATGTCGGGTTTGGCATTGGCATATCCCATATAAGCTAAGAAATGTCCGGTACGTTCCATGCCGCATTGGATTTCGTCCAATACTAACAAGGCATCGTGTTTATCGCAAAGCTTGCGCAAATGCGCAAGAAAATCTGGATGCGCTGGTACAATACCGCCTTCGCCCTGTACCGGTTCTACCATAATGGCGCAGGTTTTATCGCTTACGGCTTTTTCTATGGCGTCAAAATCGTTGAATGCTACATAGGTGAATCCGCCGGGTAGTGGCTCGTACCCTTCTTGATACTTAGGTTGAGCGGTGGCGGTAACAGCGGCTAATGTGCGACCATGGAAGGACCCGGTAAATGTGATGATTTCGCGTTTATCTGCTGTGCGTCCATTATTAGCAGCATATTTGCGTACCAGTTTAATAGCGGCTTCGTTGGCTTCGGTACCAGAGTTGCAAAAATATACCCGCTTGGCAAAATCAGAGGCTTCTACCAGTTGCTCGGCCAAATCCACAGGCGGCTGCGTAAAAAAGATATTGCTGGTATGCCACAGTTTATTTGCTTGATCGGTGAGAGCTTTTACAAGGTCGGGATCGCTGTGTCCAAGGGAACACACGGCGATTCCGCTACCTAAATCTATAAACTCGTTACCGTCTGCATCCCAAATGCGCGCACCTTTGCCGTGATCCAAAATCATTTCGCGTGGCTTGTAATTGGGTAAGAAATATTTTTGTCCTTTTTCTACCAAGCTGCGAGATTGTGAAGTTAAAGGACTAATGGTATCAGATTTTGTCATAGTAGTGACGCTCATAGAAATACAACGGTTAAAAGATTGAATAGAGTCGATAGGTAAGTTGCAAGACAGGTTGCTTAAAACGATTACACTCTGCCACCGTTAGGGGGCAGAGTGCAACCAAATCCTTTGATGCAATGCAGCGAATTATTGCGTTGCCAGTGGTAAGCCTTTGGCTTTCCAGTCGTCAATGCCGCCGCTGTATTTATAGAGCTTGTTATAACCCATATCTGCCACTTTATGAGCAACTTTAGCGCTTGCTGGGCATTTTACGTTTCCGCAATAAAATACCATAGGCATTGTTTTTTTCGGGGCAATCGCTGCAACGGCCTCGGCGGTGGCGTTATCGGCGGTGAGTGCCACGGCACCTGGAATATGGCCTTCTGCGAAAGAATCGCCACGGCGGGCATCAATAATTACCAATTCTGGGCTGGTATCAATAAGTATCTGCAAATCTTCTGCGGTGATTTCGTTTAGTTCTACCGCCTCGTATTGTGCTTCCACTTGCGCTTCTGCGTCCATGTGGGTGGTTGCGGTGCCATGTTCCTCTGAATGGGACTCATGTACATTATCCGCTGCTTTTACTGCTATTTCGTTGGCGCGGACGGCGCCTGCAATAGCAGAGGCTCCAATTATAGAGGCGGCCAATATGGCCAGCAAAGCAAATTGTTTCATAATTCTCTCCTATATAAATACGGCTATTTTTTGCCGGTGGGGGATATTAGCCCTTTGTACTATCTCTGGCAAACACAAATTCTTCATCATTAGAGGCTTCGGGGTCAAAGCTATAGCCATCCTGTGTAAAACGGGTGATACCATCCAGATTACGAATAGAGTTTTCTACGATGTGGCGTGCCATCATCCCCCGTGCACGCTTGGCAAAAATTGCTACCACTTTAAGCGCGCCATCTTTGCGTTCTTTAAAATGTACCGTGATTAATCGGCCTTGGAGTTTTTTGGGTTTTATTGCTTTAAAATATTCCTGCGAAGCAAGGTTAATAACATATTCGGTTTGTTCCTGTTTTAAATGCGCGTTTAATACATCAGTAATGCGCTCTCCCCAAAAGTCGTATAAATCTTTTCCTCTTGGGTTCTTCAGGGGTGTTTTCATTTCGAGGCGATAGGCTTGAATCAGGTCTTTAGGGCGAAGTACGCCGTATAAACCGGAAAGAATACGTAGTGAATGTTGCGAAAATTCCAGAGCCTCTAAGGAAAGTGAATCGGCATCTAAACCGTCATATACATCCCCTTTAAACGCTAGCGCGGCGGGTTTGGCATTATCGGTAGTGAAGGGGGTGGTAAACTCCTTAAAACGGCCATGGTTTAAATCGGCAAGTTTCTCGCTGATATGCATCAGCTTGCCAATTTCTGCGCTAGAAAGCCCTTTTAATTCTTTTACTAAGCGAACAGATTCGTCTAACAGCACCGGTTGGGTAGGGAATGCGATTTTACTGCTTGCAGAAAAATCCTGTGTTTTTGATGGGGAAAGTAAAACAAGCATATCAGCTCCTGTTGAGTGAAAATTTACAGGAGTGTAAAAGCTTGACGACTTAGCTGCAACCAGAATTAAAACGATTATTTCATAGTAATCGGGCGTACAATAAGATCGAATCGGCCATCAGCAACGTCAAGATCCGGGCGGAAAGGTTGCAATACAAAACGGTTATTAAAATTCGCGCTGTTATAATTGTGATCTTCCGCATCGTTTGGCGCCCGTGTTTGCGGGCGGTCAGCTACGGTGCTGCCATTGGCAGGGAATGCTTTATTACCTGACCGGCCATGGGAAATCATGATTACTGGATAGCGGCCTAGTTCTGTGGCGCTTGCAGGAATTTCGTGGTCGTCGGTAACGATAAGCGCCGGATCGATAGTGCTGCTTTGCGCAATGGTATAGCGCTGATCGACTACATAACTAATACGGCGATTCCAACCATCAAGAGCATATTCATCGGGCAAGTTTAAGTTTCTTACAGGCACAACGCCATAGACCGCGCCGCAATCGCTGGTGCAGGTGGTTGCACATAAGGTGTCCCAGTTGTTACATGTAGCAGCGATAGGGCCTATGTATTCTCCCCCATTTGCGGTGCAGTCATCGGGGTCGCCTTGTTCGGTGCCATACCATTGCGAATCAAGAGCGGCATCTCCGGCGGCGGGGCAAGGTACGCGCCCTTCGGCCAACCAGCGGGATTGCAGAGCTTGTTCAATGGCTTCCATACGTTGCAGAGTAACCTCTTGTGCGCGAATATCTGAGCCACTTACCATTTCAAGCATATATGTACCAACAACAATGCTTAAGATCGTAAGCAATATTGCAAGCTCCGCTAGGGTAAAGCCCGATTGTTTGTGGTGGTGTTTTCTCATTTAGCTGCTTTCTTCCCACGGCATTAATTTTCGCCATTCGATATGCATAATGTGGCCATCAAGCTCTACATCAAACCCTTCAGGGGAGGTGAGTTCTTCGAAAACGCTGCCATTGACTTTATAAAGATACAAATCTGGATTGCTTGCATGGCGAAACTTGCCAACAACTAGATAGCGACCATCTTTGGAGAACTGGACAGAGCGCGCACCATAAGGCTTCGTTCCAGGATGCGGGCTTATGCGAGTATATTCATCGCTATTTTGCAGCTCATAGATATTCCACTCTGATGAGCTATATCCTGTTGTCACCAAAAAGCGGCTATCTGGGCTAAATGTTGCATTGCCTACCGCATTTGCAGGAGCAGGTGAGGGCGACGCTATGCGGCTGTAATGGTTATTGCCATCGTTGCGGAAAAGGTACAAGTCAGGGCCATCCCAATCCATAAACAATAAATACGCGCCATCAGGTGACCATATAGGCTTGCGCACTTGTATGGCTGGCATTTCGGGGATGCCATCAGCTACATACGAGAAGCTATTATCGGCATTTCGTTTGTACAGCATTGGTGTTATGGCATTAGCAAGTGCGCCGTTGCCATACATGATAACCATTTCATTGCCATCAGGGCTGACATTCAGGCCATATAACGCACCTTCGCTAAGTACAGCATTGCCTTTACTGTTTAGCGCGTTTTCTACTGCTGCATCAATGCGGGTAAATTCATTAATACCAGTTTTTTCATAGATGCTTATACGGTTTGGTTCATCGCCGTCATCGAGCGCGGCAACCAGAAAATATTCGCCATCAGGAGACCATATAGCTGTTTCTGCAGTGCCAGCTGCAAGGTTGGGGAAGGGGATGAAACTGCTATCGGTTAGTAAATGTGTCTTAACCCCATCATACGTCCACATGCGGAAATGGTAGTCGTTCTTTGTAGAGCCGAGAATATAGGTGTTATTAGGAGAAATCGAGATGTTCTGAACTTGTTTATTGTTCACATCCACCATTTCCTGTGGTTCGTATTGAAACTGATCGCCACAGCGATAGAAGAAATGTGTGCCATAAACATTCGAGGGGTCGTTGGCGCTAATAATTAAATCGGGGAATAATACCCCAGGGCCATCCTGCGTGGTACGAAGCTGGGAACGGGTCTTAAAACGCACCAAGTCGTCATACACATCTTTGTTATCGGCGGGGTTTTCTGATTCGGGAATTATGTGAAACAGATTGTTATAGGTAGTCGCTGCGCCAGTTGCATCATAGTTAGCATTTTGTTGCTGAAAACTGTTAGTCGTGGCGCTATTGAGGCGTGGCCCACCTTTAGAAAATGCGCCGTGTCCGTCTTTGCCGTGGCTAACCAGTGCATAGGCGGCATGAAAGCTCAGATAGTTGCGATCGGCATCATCATTCCATGTAAGCTCATTATCGATAATAATATTAAAGCAATTGCTGTTGGATATGGTGAAGGTGGAAAATGCTCCGTTTTGGGTGGCGCGCCCATCTACGTGATAGCTGATTTTATTTCCCCAACCGTCAAAACCCACTTCTTTAGGCAGACCTAATGTGGTTACGGGAGCTGATCCACCAACCACATAGGTAGCAGGGTTGCCGGTTTTAGTGGCATGAGCCGCACTCACAAAATTGGCTGCTGGTGTGCCGCCGGTGCAATAAGAATAGGTGGCGGCATCGTCATTTGCCGCTTCAATGCCATAATTGGTATTGTCAGGATTTACGCTGCCATCTGCCGGGCAGGGCAAGCGATTATTTGCTTTGCGAAAATCCAACAACGCTTTTTCGATAAGGTCTAAATGTTCTTGCGTGGTTTTTTCTTTATTCTGGCGAATGAAGTTAGTAGCGATAGCAAAACTTCCGCCCACAACAACCGACATGATAATTAATACAATGGACATTTCCACCAGCGTGAAGCCAGCAGAGCTATTGATATCGCGGCGTGATGGGTGGTGGTGATGCATTATAATCCTTGCGCCCCTTTGTAGGTGATATCATATTTTTCAGATAGATATTTTTCAACCTCTATGCGCTCTTTGGTAGAAAGCGCTCGGTCGTAGATTATAATTTCCGCGACATCTCCCATAGTGCGCTCGTCGGTATTATGGCGATTCATGCCAATATTGAGCAATACATTCACAAGTTCGGCGGCATCGCCAGAATTTTCTCTGCAACTTGTGGCAGGGCTGTTGATACCTTTATTCTCTGGCTGTATGCCGCTGTCTACGGTGTCCATCGTGCCGCCATCCACATAAGCGCTGAGGCCATTAAGTGTATCTTTTTTGAATACACCGCTGATAATATGCGGCTCGTTTGCGGTGAGTCCATTTTCTTGTGTAGTAATGCCCCCCATTTTTGCACAGGCATAATTCACGCCAGACGAATCGCTACCGCCGTGTAAAGTAACCTTGCTTATAGTTCCACTAAAAGGATGTTGTTGACCGGATAAACCACCTGTAGGGCAACCCCAGCAGTTTGAGCCAAGAACTATGTATTCTGTATTGTTAGTTATGCCACCTGTATACGGGTCTGTGCCTATGAGAGCGCCATTGTATTTATATTCCATGCCATTGGTGCCAAATGTAAATTCTATGGTGTTATCTACATTGGGAACCAATAAATTATCTCCCCTGATCCAGTACTCCGCAATACTAGATTGAATGCGCACGTCTACATCACTGTTTTCAATTAACACGGTTAAATGTCCACCCGCTTCAAAGCCACTTGCATCTTTGCTAAAAATACCCTGAAAACCTGTAGTAGATGTTGAATTGAATGTTATGGTTAACTTTCCTTCGGCTACGTGATAATCGGTATCATCAGCAAATGCATCGCCATCACCGCTACCCCCATAGCTATGCGGCCCTGTTTCAAATAATTTGCCATAGCTGTTTGCTGCCATGCAGCCAAGTCCGGGCCAAGAGCTTTTTGCATCGGACATTTCGCAATAATCATTCGCGGCGTCGGCTCCTCCCATTAAAACGCTGGTTAAAAATACATAATCTATGTTGCCTGTTTTATTTCCCATATCATAAGGGAACATTACAAAAAACGGCCACCAGCGGCTGTCGGATGGGTTGCCAGCTACGATAGCGTCATAATCCGAAGCATCAGCAACCACAAATATTGTCATTTCATCGGTGTTGTTAAAGCTGAAACCATCGCCGTTATCCCCGCCTTCGGTGGTGCCATGCCACGTATCGAGCCATTGCTCAACGGTGCTGGAAAAGTTTACGGTAGGACGCCCATTCATTGAGTTTAATTTTAGTATGGGGCGGTTTGCATCAGTACCAGATGCGCCGCCATTTAAGTAGCCACTCTTTGCGTGGTAATCATCCATTGCTTTATTGCGCCATGTGCGGATGCAGTAATTGTCGGTGGCATTACACGGCGCGCTGGCAGTTTCAAAATTCGCGGCATTTTCCGAGTTGGTTGTTGTTGTCCATTCTTCAGAAAAATCGCCATCGATATCGCTGGCATCATACCAAATCTGCAAGTTGGCTAAATTAAGTGGTGTGAACTTGGGTACATTGATATTGCGCACACAACGGAAACCACGCCCAAAACTGCCATCATGAGTCACCCTAACGTTAAATAATCCTGAGGTGGAGGAGGTCCATGGGTTGCCCCGACTCAGGCCTACGAGGTTAGTGGTGCGGGTATCATCAATTTTAATGCTTCCAGCATATATAGTGTCGTCAAATCCTGCTGGAATTAGATCGTCCACTACACCATCTGTAACCAAATCAGAATTATAGTCAAACGTATTTGCGGTGATAATCTGGCCATTGGTATATGTTGCTGCATCGGTGGTGCCATTACCCCGGCATAACGAATATGCAGGAGTACCGGCAGCCGTATCTTCAGGATAATTAAGGTCGCAATATGTCCATTCGGTAACATTAGCGCCTAAATCCCATAGTACTGCGCCACTAGGAATATAGGTGGTGCGGCGCTGGGCGCGTTTTAGCGCATTGGCATCGCTGCTGCTGTCGCCGGTGCCTTCATAGCCATTTTGATCGTCTACACCGCCAACTAAAGGGTTGGTAGGGTTGTTGTCGCGATGCCCTGTAGTTAGTACATCGTCGCCATAGCAGCTATCTGTCCAGTTACGGCTGTCATACAGCGCCTGATGCGCAATAGAAAGCCATTGGCTTTCAGAAATGATGTCATATTCCATTTGCGATCCGGCGCCTGTGGTAGCGTTGGCGGCATTGAACCCCAGTTTTTGGCATGCTTGACGTGCTTCGGTATAGGTTACGCTATACCAAGGAGTTTGGCCGGATACTGTATTAGGAACGCCATCGGCTTCGGGATCAGACGCTTCATATTTCATCACCTCAAATCCGGGAACTACTTTGCCAGAGGGAAGCGTGTATTGCGGAACATATTCCCAGCCGGGCAAGGTGGTTTTGCTGTTCATGGCAATATCGGATTTAATCACATCTTTTGTTAAGCGCCAGTCTTTGCGCTCTTTATATACAATGATGTCATCAAAACGGTTATTCACATCAGATACGTCTTCATAATATCCCTGCATGCGGAAGCGGTTATCAAAAGCATCTGCTCCTGCGGAGGTGATGCCAGCATTATCAAGTGCGGCTACATTTGTAACCAGCGCATCCAACTGATATGGGCTAGCCGTAGCCGTGTGATACGCGCCGTGACCGTCTAAGCCATGGCTAATTAATGCATATATTGCGTTTGGTGTTACCGTGTCATCCGCTTCATCGGCAATAATAATAGAGCCACAGGTGCTGTTTTGCGCATTATAAGCAAAGCTGTTTGTGGCGGTGTAGCGTTTATCAACAGCATAGGTGAATTTGCGACCCCAATTATCGAAGATCAAATCGGTAGGGAGGGCAAGTTCAAGAAACGGCAAGCTGCCGCTAACGATATTTCCGCTATCGTGCGGGGTGGCGATAGTGCCTGTGGTGCAATCTCCACGGGTGCTGGCTTCTTTACCATAATTTGTACTGCTACTGGTCAGGCGTGGGTCGCCGGGGCAGGGGAGCCGACCATTAACTTCTGCATAATTTTTCAAGGCGCGCTCAATTAACGCCATGCGGTCTTTGGTGCTATCAACCTTTTGCTGGTCGATACGCGCCGTACCCAGCATTAATGTGCTTCCTACCAACACGGCAACAATGGCGATGACAACTGACAGCTCAACAAGCGTATAGCCCTGTTCAGCCGTGGAGTTATGCAGTGGTCTCATGGATAATCCCCTATTTAATATATTGATTTTAAGTGAGGAAAGTTAATAAGTGATTAATTAATTGAATGGAATCGTTACGGCAAGATGGAATCAAAGGTGCTAAATGCTATGCATTGCGCATAGAAAATGGTGAGCGAAGTTTTTGTTTTAGCATATGGAATTTAAATAAATCATACAGGCGGCGGCTAAGGAATGCTTTGGTTTCCTGATGGCTCTCAGAATAATCATCAAGCCAGAAAAGCAATGTACTGGTGTAAATTGCGCCCAGACTCAAACGTTTTGTGTAAAAACTGAAATCGGTAGGGTGGTCACCAATGGCGCGCCAAATAGTGTCGGTGGTGCGATACAGGCGCTTAATGCTTTGGTCGGCATGAAAAGGAAACGCGTAATAGGCAACCGCCTTGCGCATGGCTTCGCGAAAAGGCTCTGCCGCAGCTAAACGTAGCATTATAGCCGCCTCAACTTTTTCGTGTATTTTCATCGTGCTAAGCGGCAATTTTCCTAATGCTTCGCACATTGAATCATCAAGCCGTTGCATAAAATATTCCAGCACTTGAGGGATGCCTTCAGGAAAGGCGCGTAAAAATTCGGCTTCACTGATATTGGTATCGTTCAGCGCCATATCTTTTGCGCGCTTCCCCCAGCCATCAAATGGCACATGAACGAGCATGGAAGATAATATTGTGTGCTGTAACGTTTCTATATCCATAATCTATTCATAAGCTGTGTAATGGTGAAGTGCAACCCCAAGGGCGACAGATTACTTTCCTTTGGCAACGCCCTCGCGTCTTGGATCTGCACCGCCAATGAGTTCGTTGTTAAAGCGCGTAATGGCGTGTATTCCGCTGGGAGTGTCGGTAATTTTTACGGTATGGCCACGGGCTTCCAAAGATTTTTGTAAGGCGGTGGCCGCAGTGCTGGCTTCTAGTTCGGTAGCATCGTTCATATTCAGGTAATGCGGTAGGTTGATCGCTTGCTGCACATCCAAATTCCAATCGATTACGGCAATAATAGTTTGCAGCACATATTCAATGATGCGCGCACCGCCGGGAGAGCCAAGTACCATAACGAGTTTGTCGTTTTTATCAAAAATCATGGTAGGCGACATAGAGCTGCGGGGGCGCTTGCCTGGCTCTACGCGATTGGGATGTGGCGTTACACCATCTGCCAATGTGGGCGAAAAGCTGAAATCTGTCAGTTGATTATTTAGTAAGAAGCCACGCACAGTCATGCCAGAGCCAAACCCTTGTTCAATGCTGGATGTCAAAGCGACAGCATTTCCTTGCATATCAATAATACTGATATGGGTGGTGGATGGGGGCTCCGTTATAGAAGGTACATGCACAGCTTTTGCAGACTGAGTAAAGGAGCCAGCGGAGGCACCCGGCATTGCAGATTCTGCATGTATGGTGGCCGCACGGGAGGCTAAATAGTTCGCATTCAGCATATTTTTCAGTGGAATATCTACAAAATCTGGGTCTGCCAAATAGCGGTTGCGATCGGCATAGGCAAGCTTGCTAGCCTCAGCAAATGCGTGAACAGCATCAACGGATAGCGGCTCTACTGTGCGGATGTCCAGCGCTTCCAGCCGTTCGAGAATCATTAATGCCTGTAACACCGTTACGCCGCCAGAACTGGGCGGCGGCATGGAGCATACGCGGTATTCGCGATAGGGTGCGCATACCGGATCGCGAGTGAGCGCCTTATACGACTTTAAATCTGCCAAAGACAAATGACCGGGATTAACTTTGGTATCTTGTACTGCATCTACCATCGCGCTTGCGATTTCACCTTGATAAAATGGAGCAATGCCTTTGCGCGCCAATATTGCCAAAGTGTCATGAAGGGATTTATTGGTGATTATCTCGCCAACGTCTTTTATGGAGCCATCTTTATGGGTATATGGCGTAAGCGACTCGGGAAAAGAGCGTATATGCTTCAGCGAGAGCAACATATTGTGCAGGCGGGGCGAGAGCGCGAATCCGTCTTTACTTAATCGCATCGCATCAGAAAATAATCTCGTCCATTCTACATGCCCGTGGTTGCGATGAGCAAGTTCCAGCATCTTCAATAAGCCCGGTGTGCCTACAGATAGCCCACCGCGCACTGCATTCATAAACGGCATGGGCTTGCCGGATTCATCTAGAAACTGCGTTTCTTGTGCATCGGCAGGGGCGGTTTCCCGGCCATCATATACATGCAGCTTGCGAGTGGATGCATCCCAATAGAGCATAAAACCACCGCCGCCAATGCCAGAGGATTGCGGTTCAACGACGTTAAGTACCATTTGTGTGGCAATGGCGGCATCAATCGCACTGCCGCCTTCGCTGAGTATTTTTGCACCTGCTTCAGCAGCAAGAGGATTTGCCGCGCTAATCATATATTTTTTAGCGCGGGCAGCTTCTATGGCATCGATGTTTTCAACGGGAGAACTGATTTCTGGATTTATGAAGTCGTCCACTGCATATGCCGGAGCATTATAGAGTGTGACAAAAATCAGTGTTGCCGCTAAAAATAAACGCATGGGGCAGTGCCTTATAAAATCGAATTATTCGGCAAGCAGTGCATCTAGTTCGCCTTTTTTATCAAGTGCATGCAAGTCGTCAAAACCACCAATGTGTTTGTTATTAATGAATATTTGCGGCACTGTGCGTCGTCCATTGGCTTTGGACATCATTTCGTCGCGGGTGGCTGGATTAGCGGCGATATCAATTTCGGTATATTCCTGCCCTTTGGATTTAAGAAGGGATTTTGCGCGAGTGCAATAGGGGCATACCGGCGTGGAATAAATTTCTACTTTAGCCATAACAATTTCTCCATTCATTCTGGACGTGAATATCAGGCTCATTTGGCAATAATTTTTCTGCCAATGCAAGGGTTTCCTTTTTGGGGGCAAGCTGCGCTGTAGCCCAGACGGCCATTGCCCGAACCAGAGGGGAGTCATCGGTTAGTAAGATTTTGATAAGGGGGAGTAAATCTTTATTACCGCTATTGCCTGCGGCGATAAGTACATTACGAATGAATCTGTCACGTTTTATGCGTTTTACAGGCGATTTGCTGAAACGATTGCGAAATGCAGCATCATCTAACATCAGCAGCTCTGCTAAATCGGCTGTGGGAAGATCATTCTTGCTTTGATAAGCTATTTCTTGGCTGGCTTGCGCAAATTTATTCCACGGACAAACAGCAAGGCAATCGTCGCAGCCATATATGCGATTACCCATGGCTTTACGAAATTCGGGCGCAATGTGGCCTTTATGCTCGATAGTCAGATATGAAATGCATTTACGTGCATCAATGCGGTGAGGGGAGTCGAAGGCATTAGTAGGGCAAATGTTTATGCAGCGTGAGCAATTGCCGCATAAGTCTTTGTGTGGAGTTTCTGCAGGGATTTCTAAAGTGGTGAGAATTTCACCCAGAAAAAGCCACGATCCGTATTCGCGTGATACTACGCAGGTATGTTTTCCCTGCCACCCGAGTTGGGTTTGCGCGGCGAGTGGCTTTTCCATTAGTGGCGCAGTATCCACAAAAATTTTTACTTCTTCGCCGTAGTGGGTTGCTATGGTGCTGGCGAGTTGCTTTAGGCGCTTTTTCATTACATCGTGATAATCTTTATTCAACGCGTAGCACGATATCAATCCGCTGTTTTTTTCGGCAAGCTTATCGAGTGGGTTATAATCAGGGGCGTAGTTATGACCGAGGATAATGGCAGTTTTCGCGGCCTCCCAAAGCTGTGAAGGGTCGCGCCTTCTTGCTGCATGTTCTTGCATCCACGTCATATCGCCGTGGCGTTCTTGTTGCAAAAACATATCAAGCTCTTGTGCGTGATGTGCCGGTAGAGAAGCTTTGGCGAAGAATACGACATCAAAGCCAAGTTCTTTAGCCCAAGCGATGATGGTATCACGCATACTTGCCCTAAAAATCCGGATTTTCGTAATGGCTTGGCGGTTTTACCCCCATTACACGATCCATCAGAATATGACGGAAAGAAGGTCGCGATTTGATGAGCGCATACCATTCTTTTGCATCGGGAGCATGGCTCCATGGCACATCACCCAAATAATCGAGTGCGGATAAATGCGCGGCGGCTGCCATGTCTGCCACAGTAATTTTATCACCAGCAAGCCATTGCCGATCTTTGGTAAGAAATGCAATATAATCTAAATGATACGTAATATTTTTTTTGCCTGCGCGAATCGCCTCGGAGCTTGGTTGGCCGTATTGCCACAGGCGTTTATATATTTTTTCAAATAATAAGTTTTGGGTTACTTCATTTTCGAATTTAGTGTCGAACCATCCGGTAATGCGGCGAACCTCGGCACGTTGCTGTGGGGTTTCGCCCAAAAAATTATGTTCAGGATATACTTCTTCTAAATACTCGCAAATGGCGTTGCTGTGGCAGATGGCATTACCATCTTCGGCTACCAATACGGGAATTTCACCGGCAGGATTGAGGGTGAAAAATTCGCGACGTCTATCCCATACATTTTCGTTCTTAAGCTCAAATGCCAGATCTTTTTCTTTTAGCAACATGCGGATTTTGCGGCAATAAGGCGAAAGCGGTGTATGATAAAGTGTGAGCATAGCTAGCGACTTTTTATGTTGTGAGCATTATCAGGCTACGTTGTCATTCACCTTACGTAGTGGGTTGTGCGAACGGTAGCGTACCAGATATTCGGGCACAATCATTTCTACGGAAGTCGGAGTAATGCCAAGATCTGCGAATGTATTGGCCTCTCTATCAACTACGTTATCAAATTTAAGCATTTTCACCTGATCGCGTGTAATAAGCGGCGTAGGCATGAATTCGCCCATTGCACCCAATAGCATAGCAGGGCCATAAGGGACATTGATGAGTTGACGGTCGCGTTTGGTGACTGTCAGCACATATTCTAATATTTCACGGAAACTATATACGCGAGGGCCACCTAGTTCATAGGTTTGGCCTGCGGTTTCAGGGTGAGTGATGGCATAAGCCACCGCCTGAGCTACATCTGCAACAAACACAGGCTGAAAGCGTGTTTTGCCGCCGCCTATCAGAGGCAGAGCAGGTGAAAAACGCGCCATTTGGGCGAATTGATTATAAAAATTATCTTCTGCGCCAAACAAGATTCCCGGACGCAAAATTGTTGCGCTTTTAAACGCAGCAGATACGGCTTTTTCGCCATTTGCTTTGGTACGGGCATATTTTGCGTTTTGCGATTTGTTGATTCCAATGGCAGAAATTTGCACAAAACGCTGTGCGCCGGATTTCTTGGCTTCTTTGGCCAGACGTTCTGCACCAAGCGCAGGGAGTGCGGTAAAGTTTTGC
>JAKUPQ010000032.1 GCA_022450665.1 Alphaproteobacteria bacterium
GCTGCCTGTGCCATCTGCATTTCCAAAATAGTCAGCTCGTGCTTGCGGTCTGCAGCATCGCGCCAGATTTTTAACAGGTCGGGAAATGCCGCGCTGATGAAGCCTATAAGTGATCCAAGTAATGTAACCATGATTAACCTCCATTTATGAGTTGTTTGATACCCTGCCACAATGCCACCACCACACCGGAAATGGCGGCGGTCAGGCAGGAGCGTTTTGTCCATTTGATAATTTCATCTGAGCCGATACGGGATTTTCGCAAATACACCATGTCGGCCTGCATCGCGGTGGGGTCAGATGTGTCAACTCCGTGTTTTGTCAATGCATCTTCAATACCTTCGCGCACAGCACAACGTATGGTCTTTTTCAGTTCTTCGTCTGTCATAATATTATTCCTTGTTTTTGGATGAGGCAGCCCTCCACCAACTTGCGGTCGGCGGCGCTTAATACGCTGTCGAAAATTAGAATATCGCTAATCCAACCCATAAAGGAACGCTGGGCGCTGCTTGTGTTATCGTTGAAGATGTAACCGCCGGTAATAGATTCATCAGCTCGTAGCACCGCGTCTTTATCAATCAGAGTGCCGTTCTTATAAGTTTCCAGATTATTGCCATCATAAATCGCGGAGCATAAAACAGCATCGCTATTGCCATTATTGAAGATTCCACCACCACGATAAGCAGTCGTTCGCAGCACATCAGGTGTGTCTCGTGTTTGCCGAATTGCAAAGGCAGAACTGGCACTCGTAGCACTGCCAAATGCCAGCGCAGCATTAAGTGCGCTTTCGGGTGTTGGATCAGCCTTTGAAACATCTGCCTTTAGCACCACAAATATGGAATAATAATCACCAAGTTTAATCGGATGCGTAAAATTCAGAACACGGCTTTTCCCATCACTATAAAGAGCAGGTTTGTTGTTAATACCGTTTCTAATATAGACTGGCTGCTGTGTTATATCTGATTGTAACGCGTGATTTTCAAAGCCGCTTTTATCCTGCCACTGGCTGACATTATTCGACTTGTCTAGCAGAAGTGAAGTCACATCGCTCGCATCAAACCAAACCTTAACGCCAGCAACACCGCATGGGTTGGGGTCACCTAGAACATCCAGCGAAAGTATTTGCCGGAACTCCTGCGCCATCGGGTCATCGAAGCCATTTTGATATCCATATGCGTTTCTCATGACGGCTACCAATTCCAAGGGCCGCGTGGCTGCAGATATTGCATGGTGGTGCGGATCACCCCACCGGTGAAATTGCTGCCATTGGCGGTCAGGCGCACTGCCGTATCTGAATAAAATGCGGTCGGGCCGATGATTCCGATATTGGTAGAATCTTGGCCTATACCGATAGAGCCGCCGAACTTGCTGGTTTCACCGGCAATGCCAACATCAAATGAAGTAGCGCCGGTCACAGCAGTTAGCACACGTACATTCACGGTAAGAAGGATAGATCGGTTAGGAATAGTGATAGTGGTATCCTTAAATGCACCGGAATCCACCGTGACATCTTCCTGCTGGTGGCCAACCCGCAGATATTCTCCGGTGTCTTTCATGATTAGGCCAAATGGCACCCAGCCAGAGCCGTCATAAGCATATCTGCTGTCAGAGGCTTCAACAAACGCATCCATCCATTTGAATGGTGTATAAAACACCCAGCCACCAGTGAGATACTGTGCCAGGTTATCTTCCTCGCCAGCAAAATCACCAGTGGCACTTGCACCCACAATATACAGATCACCCTCTGTTGGGCTGCCTGGCGGTGCGCTGGCAATATCTGCCACCACCGGTGTTACAAAAGCATCTAGGCGATTCAGCCCGTCATTATGCGTCACTTCTTTTTGAGCCTGCGCTGTGACAATATATGGTAATTGCAATCTTCCTGTGCTACTCATAATCACTCCATGAGGTTGATATGTTTAATAAAATTATGATGATCTCGGTTATGGGCATACTGCTGCTATCTGCCGCAACTGCCACAGCACACCCTGGGCGCACTAACTCAGAAGGTTGTCACAATGACCGTAAAAACGGCACTTATCACTGCCACTAAATGGTAGCCTCGGCTGCATAGCCACGGCCTACCACCGCAGAGAGTTGATAGATTTTTACATCTAAACTGCTTTGCGCCGATCCAAAATCCGTGGTTTGCTCTGCTGCCGTGTAACTGGCTGTAGGGCTGATGACTTCAATGGTTCGCACCACATTACCACCATCAAGGATATCCACTTCGTAAAGCTCGGATTCTTCACCCAGCGGGATGCCAACACCATCGCGCCATTCGCTATCCACGCGGGAACGGCGAATCCAATCGATAGTGAGGTTATCACTACCATCGCGGCTGCCTTCCACATGCACCGGTGCAAATGGTTTTAAGTTTCGTCCGGTGTAAGTAAAGGCTTCTTCATCCGTGGTGGTCAGTGTATTTCCCACGCTCACTGCTTTATAATACAGCTCGCGCCCGATCAGGTTGTTGGCAATGGCCGTGGTGTAGAGTGCCGGAGTGATCAGCACGAAGCGATCACCCGCCGCATGGCCATCTATCGCCCATTCTGTTCCTTGGCGGCCACGCAGCAGCTTTGTCAGCTTGTATGTACTTTCGCCAATCAACTCGGCATTCTGAAACTGTATCAGCTCGTCACCAATTAATGCGGCATTTGCACCATTGAGCACTCCCAACTCACTGATTGATGCCAGGCTGCCGGAGGTCAGGATAACTTCCGCCTCATTGACATTATCCCATGTCTCAAATGTACCAGCTGGCAGATTGGTGGTGATAGCACCAAACGTGGCAGCACCATCCAGCCCAGCCAGCAAATTGAACGTATTGCCACCAGCCTCACCACCATCATCGGAACGATATACCGCCGAACCATTCCAATTCGGCCCATCGGCAGCTACGCCAATACGCAGCAAGCCTTGGTTTGGCACGGTATCGGTCGGCAATGGTGGTGCATCCACAAATTTCACCAGCGTTTCTGGTACCAGAACTGGCGGTTCAACATTGCTGCTGGTTTCGCCAGGCGGGGTGTAAAAATCGTAGCTGCTGATATCTTCCGCCACCGCATTAATCTTCATCACGCCATTGGCTTCCATATCAGTTTTCACCACCCGCATTTCGTGCGGTACATTATTCACCGTCACGGTAATAATATCAGTAGGCTCGATACGGACATATTTTGGTGGCAACCTTAGCTGAAAGCTGGTGCGTTCCTTCCATGTGCCATACAGCGTAATATCGGATATCTGCTTGGCCAGCGTTGCGCCCATCACAATCGGCAGGCTCATAGTTACCTGATCCACCGCACGCACTACTTGACGCTGTGAGGTTTGCGTGACCGGATCATAATTAAATGGCCGATCCAGATAAGTAACATTCACCCGTTGCGGTAGCTCAAGCTCCTGCGCGTAAGCAATCTCCAATACATCCTGCACACCTTTTTTCTTGGATGGAATGAGATCATCTTCAGGCACAGCCTTAACGGATTCATTACCACGCGGCACGCATTTAAGTATCCCATCGCTTTCCACGATATCGAAGAAATACGAGGTAGTGAGATATTCCAGCGCATTTCGTACTGTAATGGGCCGGTCGAGGATAAAACCCTCCACCGTATCAGTCAGGCGAGTAACATCGTAATCACTGGCGGTCAGCCCCGCTGCCTGCAGCAATTCAGCTACAATAGCACCCAGCGTGGAGTTACCCAGCTTGCCCTGTACCCAATGACCGGTAGCCCAGAGAATAGAATCCTGCCACACGCCTTCCAGATCTGGCCAAAATGAAAATGGCCTGGCATCCCACGTCCAGATAAATCGGCGTGGTACCAGACCTGAGTTGCCAGACTCCAAATTACGTTCTTCCAGGTAATCCAGCGTGGCATTGAGTGCTTCGCGCTGCGCCTGAAAATCAATGCGGCCTTTGCTGCCACGCGGGTAAAAACTCTCAGATGATGTAGGATCAAAAAATACATTCGGCTGATTAGCGCAGCCATCAACGCTGGGAAAGCCAAACTCAGTAAACCACACCGGCTTCATTTTGGCAGTCCAGCTGGTGGTGCTCATATCAGGATTAGTGTGGGTGTTAGCCCACCAATATTCTAAGTTTTTCCATGCATAGGTAGGGTCGCCGCCATAACTGGTAAGACCAGTACGATTGACCGAATCAGCATAGAAATAATCCCACCCTTCGCCTTCTTCCCAATATTGCTTGATCGTATCTTCATCAATTTGGATCTGTGGCAGATCTGGCGTAAGCGGAAAATAGCTATCAATGCCAACAAAATCGATGTTGCTGGAAGCCCAAAGCGGATCAAGATTAAACCAGCCACCAGTGCTGTGATATTCACTCCAATCCGCAGCGTAAGTCACTTTAACACCGCTACCCACCGCCGTTTTAACGGTTGCAGCCAGTGATACCAGTTGATTGACCGCAGGGTAATTGCCTGGCGTATCGGTAAAGCTGGTCATGCCCACCAGCTCCGAGCCGATCACTATGGCATCAATGTCGTTCTTCAGAAGATTGGCATAATGGGTGATAAACGCATTATAGCCATCGGTTTTGGTAAACCAGTTATTCGCATCTGTGGCATTGGCAGGCGTGATGCGGCCACGCCACGGCTTGGGGTCAGGGGTAATCTGATCCACAAATGGCATGGGATAGAGCATCACATTTAAGCCACGGCTCTGCAATTCCTGACAGAGCTGCAGCACGGTTGCATCGGAAGGCGTGCCGCCATAAGTCGGAGTTTCCGGATCGAAAAACAATACTTTCTGCGCTGTGGAACGCGTTAAGCCTGCCACCGCCCAATCAGCAGGCAACACTTGCGTTGTGCCTTGAAATTCCACCTTGGGAATAATGGTGCAAGCGCCTGCATCAGTAGAAGTCGCAAACCACGTTACCACCACCGCCACCCATTCAATATTGGGCAGAACATTCAGCAGCTGATCAATGGCCACCTGCACATCGGCTTTGCCATCATAGTTGTGCATATTAATAAAGCTCTTATCGCCGGAGGGGACGAAGCCGCCACCAGGAAAGCTGCCATCCTGTTTGCTGGTCACAGCGGTGCTGTAGACAAACTCGCCAGCACCAGGAATGATGACGATATCTTTGACTTTATCTTCAACGCTTGGCGTGAATTTCACCGAGCGGCGTACTTCAAAGGTGAAGTTAGGAATGCGGTTGCCGTATTCGCCCAGCGGAAAATCCTCAATCACCACATAGGCCATGCCGCGATAGGCAGGGATAGTGCCAGCCGCCAGATACTTTGCCATAATATCATCGACAACTTGCTCTTCATCGCCCAGATGCACATTATATTTACCTTGGCTGGCAGAGAGCACATCTTCGGTTAATACTTTGCTGTCTGCCCATACACGGATCACTTCATCGACTGGCCCTTCACAAATAGCAATCGCCAGCGTGACAAAATACTCATAGGTCACCGTGGTCTGGCTGGTCGTGGTTTTTCCACCACCGCCACCTTTACCACCACCGGATGATGTTTGCGTGCTGGTTTTCTCGGTTTTTACTTCCTTGATATCAGTTGACCAGATCACATTACCGGCCAGCCGCATTGTGCCATACACTTTGGAAATCATATTTCCGTAAGTGGATGTTTGCGCTCTCAAATCGGCAAGGCGCGGGCCTTCTTGTGTTGGTAGTTGCACCCGCTGCGTGGTCGGAAAAAACGTACTGGCAGCCATGCTTCCTAAATTAGCACCTAAAATGGCACCGGAAGGGCCGCCCAGAACGAATCCAACCGTGCCGCCGACAACGGGTAAAACTATATCAGCCATATTTTTCTACTTAATCGATTTGAGTTGTTTCTTTTTGAAACGATATACATGCGTCAGCATCTTCACCCATGTCATGGAGAAAGGTTGCTCGACCACCTGACCGGCACTGGAATTGCAATGGATGATGCCAGGGCCATTGCCTGGATATTGCGTTAACAACCCTACATGCTGCGGGTCTTTGAATGTTTTAAACAACAGCACATCACCCACCGCCATTTTCTCAATGGGCACTTGCTTAAGATGTTTGCTGATGCTGCGTACCAGCCTGCCGCGCTCCGGATACATGGAGTAGTTGAATTCATCAGCATTCGTCAGTGGATTACCATCACCATCCTGCAAGCCAAGCTCATCAATGATGCCAATAATTAACCCAAGGCAATCACACCCACCTGGGCCAGCGGATGACTTCTTCAGCCGCCCTTGGTGATGATATTTCGTACCCAGCCAGGTGCGTGCCTGCGCCACAATCTCTTCAGGTTTGATAGTTGTCATTGTTCATTACTCGTTTCGGTTGGTTTTATCCAAGGTGCCAGCAGTCGTGAGCAGCTTGTCTGTGCCAGGCACATCCGGCTCTCCACGAAAATTGATGATATTGGAAAATTTGCTCTGGCAGGTTTCGCGGGTTTTATCGCAGCCAGCGATGACGTCGAACGTATCACCCACCTGTATGCTTTTGCCCATTGGCAGTGCCAGCACCACCTGTGTGGAAGCAAATTCCTTCACTTCCATTTTGCGGCCATCATTATTGCCAGATGTCCATTCCACCTCGCCACCGGTGTACCATCCTGCAGCCTCTGTGAGCGTGGTTGCTTTGAAGGTCTGGTTGTTGACCACCTCAGATACGGTGGCAGACACGGTAAAACCAGCCAACGCCACTTTGCATTTGGAATCACCAAGAATCGCACGGCAGGACGGCGAGAAAACATCGCCAATGGTTTGTGACAGATGCTGTGTTAATCCGCGCACCTCTGCCTGAAACATCTGGCTGTTGAGTGTTACTTCGCCCAGTCGCCCACGCTTCACCACCAGCTTGCCCTGCGTCAAATCTTCATAATTGACGATGAATATCTCAATTTCCGCATAATCGTAGAGTCCAGCCAGCAAATCTTCTTCCGTGATTTTGGAAGGAAACACCTGGCCTTCAACATCGAGATTATCGACCGACATATTGGATTTATTTTCCACCGTGGTGGGTGTGAATCCAGCAAGCGAGTCATATTCCACACTGTCGATAGTGAGCATCTGATCGTGATCGGTAAAGCCCAGCTCGGTGCTATCTTCCCGCGTGATCTTCCAGCAGGTTGCCAGTGTGGTCAGGCCGCCTTCAAAATGCGCTTCTAATTGAGGTGATATTATTCTCATATCCGCACCTCAATCAGAGGAATACTGCTCCAGCTACCAGCATCAAAACTATCCATGGAAAGCCCCAGCTCATCCGTGTCAAACCGCACCGGTACATCAAATTCAAAATCAGCAGTAATCACTTCGCCACCTGCAGGCGCAGTATCAAAGGTCACAATTCCTGTTGTAGTATCAACGGTTACGCCAGAGGCTTGCAGCACTGCATCAATGTAAATATCCACTGTGCCAGCCACCGGCTTGGTGATATCCCGCGACACCGCCACGCTGCCGCTAGAGTAAATCTTTATAAGCTGAAAATCGGTTTCACTATCATCACCAACGCCGATTTGTACGTTTTCGCCTTTGTAATCGCTCCAATCCTTGAAACGAAAACCCACAGCCTTACCACGCCGCGCACGGAAAAAGGCGATCAATGCCTGCCACTGCGTTTCAGTTTTAATGCCCGATGCGGCGTTGTACTTGGCGCGGGATTGACTCCACTTGCTGTTACGCTGTTCATGACCAGATACGGTTGCTACCACATCGGTTAAAAACATTGGCCCACCGGTCGCGCCATACGAAATATCGCTGGGAAATTGTACTTCTTCAAAATCGTTCATTTGTCGATAATCCTTGACGAATAGCATTATGTCTATTATTCTGGACGAATGGATTTAGATACTTCAGTTAAGGCATTTGCCGCACTTGCTCATGAAACACGGCTCAAAGCATTCAAGATGCTGGTGGTTGCTGGCCCAGAAGGGCTAACTGCCGGAACTATCAGTAACCAACTTGAAATGCCGCATAATACACTGTCATTTCACCTGTCTCACTTATCCGAAGCGGGGCTGATTCAGGCGCAAAAGAATGGCCGTAGCATGATTTACTCGGCTAACTACACAATCACACAAGCACTTATCCGCTACATGGTCGAAAACTGCTGTGCGGTTGATTTTGCCTGTATGCATGAAAATGACAAAACAGGCTGTACTACCATCGAATTAAAGGAGGTAATGTGAAAGATAAATTTCCCATCATTGGTAGTATTATAGCCTCAGTTACGGCGGTGATCGGCGCATCCTGTTGTGTTATTCCTTTAGTGTTGTTCAATCTTGGCATCGGAGGTGCATGGGTTTCGAACATTACTGTATTGCAGCCTTTCCGTCCTTATCTTATCGCTGTTTCCATTCTTGCTTTGGCCATCGGCGGCTATGTATATTGGCGCAATTGTAAAAGCGCCTGCGAACCGTGCGAAGACACACCCAAACAAAAAACCGGCATGGTTATTCTGACGATTGTCGCCGTATTACTCACCGGCATTGCCATTATCTGGCCGCAGATTGAACCTGATTTAATCAGAGCGATCAGATGACGAAACCTATTTTACAATCCACAATTACCTGCCCAGAGTGTGGTACTCAAAAAGAAGAAACCATGCCAACCGATGCATGTCAGTATTTTTATGAATGCACCGCTTGCCACACGCTCCTTAAACCAAAAGAAGATGATTGTTGTGTATTCTGCTCTTACGGTAGCGTTGCTTGCCCTCCGATACAAAATACCCAAGAGTGTTGCTGAATCATAGATTCCTCCTTGCCCGATCAATCGACCGTGCCATATCAGCAGCAAGCTGCCCCTGGCTCTGCCGGAAGCTCTGCACATCCGGTGTTTGCACATTCATATTGACGGTAATCGGTGCTGCACCCATGCCGTTTGGCATTATGTTAAGTGGGGAGCTGCCAGCAAATGCCAGCTCCGGCCCGTTTTCACCAACCACACCAAATTTGCCAGGGCTTAGTTTTCCACCATCCGCAAAGAAGCCACCGAAGAAGCTGGAAATGCCGGAAAACAAGCTGCCAAAACCACCACTGCCGCTGCCACCACCACCGAAGAGGCCACCCAATCCACTAAACAATGAACCGATAAGCCCACCTTCACCGGTGATGCCTAAATCTTTGAGAGCAAAATCAATTAGCGTTTGATTAATTTCTGATAAAATCTTTTTGCCTATATCGCCAAAATCCAGAAATTTATCACTGGTGGCATCCAGTGCTTCAACGAGATCATCCTCGATGGATTTACCCAAATCCTCAAATTTCTTTTCGATAGAGTCAGTGGTTTCCTCAGATGCTTTTTCCAGCTCCTTCTGTGCATCTTTCGTTGCACGCGCAAAGGTTTCCTGATTGATATGGCCTTCTTTGAGTAGCTTATTCAGCAACTCCATCTGTTTATTGTAGCGTTCCAGCGGAGTGCGAGTGGCTTTAATAATCTGCTGCGCCTCCTGCTGCAGCTTGTTAAATTTCTTGGTTTGCTCATTGGTTTTTTCGGTATTATTTGAAGTTTCCGGTGTTTCGAACAATTCCTTTAACGCGCCAGCTTTTTGTTGTTGCGATGAAATAAAATCGTCAACAGTTGTTGCCAACTCTGTATCCAGTTCCTGGTTCTTCTCACGAGCTACCATTATCATTTCGTCATAAGCCTCGGACATGCTTTCAACGAGGCCTTTTTCGAACGCTTTTTTGGTATTCTCGAAAGATACACCTGCCAATGGATCGTCAAAGAATGCGGCAATATCCTGGCCAAATGCATCGAAGCGATCCCCGATATTCTCAAAGAAAGCAGAGATAGCACGACCCAGACCTATCAAACGCGCTATAAAGCTATTTGCAAATTTTTCTACCCCGACAATCATGCCTTGGAAGCCTATTTTGATAATAGGAATAGCTTTGCTGATTTGTTCAGCAACCCATTTTATAGCATCGGCAATCGCCTGCAAGATATCCGTTAGACCGGCATCACCGATTGCTTTCACCAGCTTGGAGAATGCATCACCCATGTTTGATAATGAAACATTAAGCGTATCCGCCTGTTCCTCCATCGCACCGGCAAACTGCACCTCACCAACAGAGCGCAGAAATCCTTCAATTTCCTTGGCGTTTTTACCCACCGTGGTACTGACACCCTGAAAGGTGAAGGTAACCTGATCACCCTGGGTTTTGGCTTTTATACCAAATTCTTTCAGACGCTCGAATTCACCCGTAGCCGCGTCTGCTACCGCCTCGATCATCTGATTGAGGCTTTTGCCCATTGCTACGGCAGTATTACCGTAGGAGGTTAATGCTTCTTCAGATGGCGTCAGCCCCAGTGCTTTAAGTTTGATAAAAGCACCCGTAACTTCTTCCAGTTGGAAGGGAGTGGTGGCTGCAAATTCCTGAATAAAGCCAAAGGCAACACCCGCTTTTTCAGCTGATCCGGTCACCGTTCTAAGGGAGGCTTCCAGTTTCTCAAATTTGGTGATCGTATCAACGATTTGCCTGCCGACAAACGCTGTAGCCATTAAGCCGCCTAAACGACCTACGCCACGCCCCAACTTAGAAAAACGCCGATCCATCCGATCAACACCCTGGTTGATCTGGGTGAAGGCTTTCTGCGTTTTATTAACTGCGCGGATCGTGAATTTAGCTTCAGCGAATCTTGCCATGGTTTTTACTCAGATTTTCAGATTGAAGTTCGAAGAATGCGACCCATTCCATAAATTGCTGCGGTGACATGGCTTCAATCTCGGACAGTGGCCGAGAGAGCCGCCATGCCAGCGCTAATTGGTTTCTTCTGGTTGGGTCGCGGCGGAGTTTCCCTTGTGCGTCTCCATATCACCGAAAAAATGCTCTTCGATCTTTTCAGCAATGCGGGAAACCACACGGTAATCCGCTTCCTGCATCAGCTTGTCACGGTCACTGACACTAAAGAGGCGTTTGCCATCTTTGTCCTTGGCTTTCACCACGATGATGTTGGCAGCCTGTTCGATGTTGCTTGCCTTTTTACTGGCAATTTTTCCCATCATATTGACTTCCGCCATCGTCATAGGAAATACATGGACTTCCAGTGGCCCTTTATCATCACCCCATTCTGGAACGTGGATGATTAGTCTTTCCTGCTTCGCGTAATGAGCAGTAGCACGATTAATAACACTCATATTAACTCCTATGGTACGGTTGATTCAGTTAAAGCGCCATTGCCGGTGAAGCTGAAGGATGCTTCAACAATGCCGTCAAAGGATGCATTGTAAGAAATGGAGGTAATGATCACATCACCCGTCCAGAACGTATCACCTGTATCATTACCTTCCGGATGTAGATTCAGCGTGACGGTAGAGCCAACTGTCAATGCGCCTTGGCCCAGCGTATCAGTGTCATCCCAGAAACCTTCAAAGCTGCCAGACCAGCTTTTGATAGTTGCTTGATTCTTCCGCCATGATGTTCCAATGATTGATGCGTCCACGGTATCGCTGGTAATTTCCAACGACCATGATTTAATTTCAGCGACCTGGTCTGATCCAACAAGAACCTTACCCTCGCTGCCTGCAGTAGTAGCCATAGTTTTTCTCCTTTAAAGTTGATTGAGTTTGAATAAAAAAAGGGCAGCCACAATAAATGGGCTGCCCTACATGAGAGATGCTGAGAGGGAGGCTAAATCAACGTCTCTGGCTCATGTTCTTTAACGACATAGAGTGTTGAGAAATTAAGAATGGCCACCGCCACCGGCTTTTCTCCATCGTCAGAGAATTGTGTTTCAGTGGTATCCAGCGCGGTATCTTTCACCAGGCCACCGATAGTCGGATCGGCAGCAATCAGCTGCTCAATTTCCATTGCCAGCGTATCGGTTTCTTCATCGACATTGCCGCGTGCTTTGACATAGGCTTCCACGGTAATCATCAGCTCTCGCTGTTGTGTACGGGGGCGGGACATGGATTGCTCACCCACCACTTCCTGTTTGCTATAGATCAGCAAGGCAGGTAGCTTTGGATCATCAATCGGATAGACCCGCGCTTCATAAACATTATTGCCTGCGGTAGTATTACCTTTCAGCAGGGCTGTTACCGCATTGCGGATTTGTGTGCGTGCGTGTTTCATAATTTTTCCATCATTAGTTCGGTAATGCCTTCGTTGTCTGGGCTGACAACGGCCACCTCATACTCGTTTCCATCAATAGTGAAGAGATCTCCGGCCTGTATCTCTGGGATATCGATGGTGCGAACAGAAAGCACTGGCTTGGCCACCACCACATCCACTGATTCACCACCTGTCAGCTCGGTAAATTCCTGCAGCATGCCAGAAACGATGCGAGGCATGCCGCCAGCTGGCGTATAGGTAACCTCGCGCCCATCCAATGCTTGCAGGAGCGCAAGATCACGCTCCTGCATATCCTCAATAAACGGCATAATTACAGGCCCACATTTAAGAGGATTTTCACATTGGCATCGCCGGATGCAGCTGCTTCTGCAGCCACACCAACAATGGTATTACCCGATGCAGTGGTAGTCAGATTGCTATTGGTAGTATTCCAATAGAGCTTCTGACCTTGCGTGACCGCACCACTGGCTTTGGCAACGCTGAACACGCCGGAGACATGCACCGCACCGGTTTTACCATCGGCAATATCGGTTTTAGCAATACCGCCAATCGTACCAATCAGCACAAAATCACCGGATGCAACATCTGCACCCGATGGGGTATAGTTGAGGGCTTTGCCCTCTTGAACGAAGTTAGTAGCCATAAGTTTTCTCCTAATAAGTTGGCATTAAAAAAGCGGCTCAGAAAACCTAGCCGCCACAGGTTGAAGTTAATTAAAGTTGGTCAGGTTAGAGATTAAGCACCTGGGTTTTTGTACAGAGTACGATATTCAAGAGGCGATGCCGCCGCATCAATGCGCACCTTGTATTCGCGCCCATCAATCGTCCAGCCATCCATATCATCAAGGAATGGCAGTGCCACACCATCCAGATAGCCAACCTCGATAGTGTCGAAGGAATTGGCATCTGCCAGCAGGTACCATGCCGTGGCTGAAGCTGCATCCAAACGGGCATCGGCGAGCACCTCAAGCGCACCATTAACAGTGGCTAGATTGCGTACTCGGCTGTTTGCCTGATCGGGATTGGTTTCAGATGCCATCAACACCGCTGCCGTATCCACGATATCCACCGGCGTTAGCAAGAAACTCGGACGGATATTCAGCGTTGCATCACCATCCTTTTGCTTGCGCATCGCCGCTCGCGCTTTACTTACGCTTGCAGCAGAAATAGCAGTACCAGAGGCTGCCAGGTTCTTATGGTTTGCATGGAATACCGCTACACCATCGGACATGACAGGGTTATCGATCAGGATCGAAAAGACCAGATCACCTACCGTGCGAGCAGCAGCACGACCAAGCGTACGCGGAATCCGCGTAAACGCCTCCAGATCATCATTGATGATGGCCTGACGAGTGATGCTAAACAGCTCCCCATAGGTAGCCAGCTGGATTTGCTCTCCACGCTCACCGATAGTGGTGTGCTTATATTCACCACCTTCTTCGACTTTACGCAACGAAGCCACCGTGCCAATACCAGTGCGGGTATGAATCTTAAAGTCAGACAGATTCCCGGCACGGGTAAAGCGAGGGAATACCTCCGGCGCTTCTTCATAGCCGCGCAGCATGGCTTTGCGTGCATTATTTTCCAGAATCTTTGGAAAATCACTGCTGGAGTGGGTAAAGGCTCGTCCAATCATCGTGCTACGATCCATACCCTCGGTACGCACATTATGCAGCTCTAAGCATTTACGGGCGATATCCACCAGCTGATAACCGCATAACTCACTGGCTTTGCTTTTATCGTCCAACAGACCGGCACGCACAGAAATAGCATCTTCTGCAGCGCGAGCAAATTTCTCGGTAGCAGATTCACCCATCTCGATACGTTGGCCATTGGCTGCAGGCTGTTCCTGTTTGCCAATGGCATCCAGCAGCAATTTGCGTGCTTCGTTAACATCAACTTCCGGATCATCCAGGCATTGATCGCGCACCTCACTGTGATCATCATGACCTTCAAATAGGCCACGAATCTCAGTACGGCGTGCTTTTTCGGTTTCCAGCGCACGTTTTGCACCTTCATCCATAATTTCACCTTTGCGTTTTTCATCGACCTCGACCGATTCTTTGCGCTCCGGCGTTTCTTTTTCTACGACTTTATCAGGCATAGTCTTCTCCTTTTGGTTAGGTTGGGGTTGGGTATTGAGGCTGCGCTCTTCCGGAACGTCCTCTTGTGAAGATTCCCCGCAAGTGGGTTCATCTTCAGCACTCCGACCGACACCCACAGTGGCATCGGCAGGAATATCGACCAGCGATATCTCCATCGGTGTCCAGCTGACTACCCGATACAGATCTGGTTTATCTTTATGCTCTTCTTGCAATTTGCGTTCATTGATGCGGTACGAAACGGATACGTTACGCAAAATGCCATCACGGACATCCTGCCAAAATCCTTCCACTTCATCACGTTTGCTCAGGCGGATTTCAGCATGGCCACGGTTATTCTCAATCCAGGCCCGTTCCACCACACCGATGCGGTTACCACGCTCATTACGATCATGATTGTAAAGCACCGGAGCACTGCTATTGAGGCGTTCCAGATCTGCTTCACCCGCACCATGGCCCAGCACTTCTACCCATGGGTCACTGAAGAAGGATTGCCGTGTCACCGGCTCTTCAGAGGAAAAAGAAAGCCGCACGAGGCGGCTTTCTTCATCCACAATAGATTCACGTGTTAAATCAACTGTCCTTGTCAGTATTTCCGGATTCTTCTTTTCCGGTGTTGTCTTCATTTTCTTGGTCATTGGATTCTCCTTGGGTTTGGTTAAAGAGTGAGAGTTGTTGGTCGTCACTGCTGGTGCTAAAGCTAATGCCAGCTTCTTTCTCTTGATTACGCTCCTGCTTAATTTGCTCAAACGTATCTTGAGGGTTGCCACCGCGAGCGCGAATGACCTCAGCTCTGGATTTAAAACCAGCAGCCACGGCTTTTTCCTCGGCAGTCACTTCCTTCTGTGGATCAATCCACGGCATGACTGGCCCCTGGAATCCTGCTTTTTTGAGTGAGCGCGGGTTAATCTCATTTTGCGGCACTTTCAACTGACCGGAGAGCACTGCCATTTCCACAAACTTTTCCCAGACAGGCCGCACACAACGCTCAATGAAATATTCTCGCAGAACAGCGTAATGCACTGACTGCTCCACCAGCTCCTGCCGCTGCGCGGAATATGTGCCGTTATAATCCTTGGCAATGGAGGAATAGCCCGTGCTTGTGCCAGCGGCCACCGCCCGAAGCTGCGAATTGCGGAATTGCTCCAGCATGGTGTTGGGACGATTGCTGTCAATCATGCCAACTTCTTCACCAGGCAGTAGATTATCGAAAATCATACCTGGCTGCATTTTCATGAGGCGATTACCAGCTTCATCCACCTGCAGGCCGGAGGCTGGGCCATCGAGGCTTTTACGAATAAACGCACAGATACTGGCCGCTACCTTTGCCGCCAGCCGTTCTGAAAGCTCGTAATCTTTGATATCTTCCATACGTGTCATCACGCTGGCAAAGATGGACACACCGCGTGTTTGGCTGATGCGTTTAGCAATTTTCAGATGCAGTATTTTTTCGGCTGCAAATCGCTTAACATCTTGTCTTGTCACCAGCACATGAGAATTGCCCGGATGCTCTTTGTACAAATAATAAGCGCGTGGTCTGCGCCATGCGTTTTTCTCCACGCCATGGATGATACGTTTTTTCTGATCATTCAGGGCAAATGGCAGAAAATCCGCTTCGATCATTTCCAGCGAGTATGGCACCAGCGTGCCGTGATCGATGGAATTGCTCGTGCCTTCAATATGCTTGATCAGCACTTCACCATCACGAAACCAGTGCCGCGCAATCAAGCGCAGCATATGATTCCAGTGGCATTCCCATGTGACTTCGGGGAAGCGAATCCACTCTTCCCATAATTCTATCAGCTGATCATTGACCGGTTTGGCCAGATCTCCGCTTTTTAGTTTTACCTGTGGCTCAATATTGATTCCACGACCCACCACGTTATTAACCAGGCAATCAAGTACACCGCTGGCCAGATCGTGATTCTCATCGAGGTGTCGTGCCTGCAAACGAAGTGATTCTCCGGCACGTTCAACGATTGCATCGCCGCTGCCTGGATCGGTTTTGGTTTTCCGCAGGCGGGAGGGTTGTGCTGCTTCATAGGCACGCTGGGCTTTAAGCACCTTGCGTGCCGTGTCGCGGCGCAGTGCCGCTTCCGGAGAGATTACCTCTATTGTTTTGTCTATAATATTAGTCATCGCTAAAATCCGCTAATGCTGCTTGGTTGTTTTGTTGGGCTACCTGTTCGAAAGCCGAAACACGGCGTTCCCAATATTGAATCTGTTCCCTGATTTCCTTGGCATTTGCCAAAGTCAGGGAGCGACCGTTCATCGTGTAGCTCTGGCCTTTGGCCACAGCGAGATCAGCTGCTATCCACGCATCCAGTGATGTCTGCGCTTGTGTTAATGTCAGTGCCATATTCAGTCCTTGATTGAGTTGATAATTGCTTGTCCGATGATTTCGGGAATTTGTGGCACTACGGCGTTTCCGAGTGCTTTAAGTCGGTGTGTCCGATTGGGTATCCCATCATCCACTCCACAAACTCTGGGTGCGGATACTGGCCATCCATCTTGCCATCCCTGATAACTTCCCGAAGATTTCCATGACTTTCTTTGCTTCCCCGATAGCGTTTTGCACTGGCTCCCTTGGCATCGCTGGTGGTTGGTGTCGGCAGTATCAGTTCCTGATAGAGAAGTGCATCTGTTATCGAGAACTGTCTGCCGTTCCCCGCTTTGTCGCGGCGTTTGTAAAGCGGCTGATTCTTTGCTGCCAACTCCCGAACCACATCTGGTCTGCTGCGTTGTACTGCTGTTATGGTGGGCAATAACCCAAACTCTGTCTCTCCGATGGGGTGCGCCGATGGCACAAGCTGGAATAACAAATGGCTGCACGGTGTAGCCTTTGCTTTCCAGGTCAGTTTTCGTACGGGTGAATGCCATATTGATGAAGTGAGCAACGTTTTCACCAATGATCCAAGAGGGCTGTGTTTGCTGTATAAGCCGAAACATTTCCGGCCAGAGGTCGCGGTCATCTTTCGTTCCTTTTTTTCGTCCGGCAACGGAAAATGGCTGACAGGGGAATCCTCCGCAGATGAGGTCGATTCTGCCTTCGTAAATAACTCGCTCTGCATCATATAATCTTCCGTTTTCATATCGTAGTTGGCGAATGTCCTGAGCAATCGGCACATGCGGCCAGTGCTTGCACAGAACATTCCGGCAAAATGGTTCAATTTCACAAAAAGCAATCGTATCGAAACCAGCACGCTCCAATCCAAGAGAGAAACCGCCGATGCCAGAGAATAAATCCAGCACGGTCAGTTTCGTTTTCATCATCTTTGCCTTAGTTAAAGTTCCAATCTTCGTAGCCCATCCATTCATTGGCAGGCTGTGTTTCTGGTGTTTCCTGGCTTTCCGGTTTCCGCAAACGCTCACGCTCTTGCTCTTTGGCAAGGCGATCCAGATTCGGGTTCAAAATATGCAGCGCAGCCATGCCATAGACGCGGCAGTCCAGTGCCTCGTTGCGGCGACCTTTGGTCAGCACCCAGATGCGGGTAGGATGACCGTTTACAAATTTGGTCTGAATGCGCTCAGATGTAAGCTGCTTGAAATACTCTTCAGGATAATCCGAAGGGAAATGGCAATAACCTGGCCCTGGCTGATGAATCTTCAGCCGCGAATAGATCATTTGTTTTGCCGTGTCCGTTCCGATGGTGAAGAGTTTGACTCTGAGTTTGTTGTTTTTACTAAATTTGCTAACCAGCGGCTTGCCGATTTGATTCGCACCCTTAATCGCGTAAATGCGTTGATACTCGCGGCCTTTACAATATTCATAAACGCGCTGAGTCTGGTGACCACCGCTATCCACGCACGATGCAGCCACCGATAAAGTGCGCCCATCCGTTGTTTTAATCGTTTGCGTAAGCACATTGGTTAAATCCTCCCATACTTTGCTTTGCGCGGGGTCGCCATGCAGCACATGAAATTGCAGTGACCAGCTTTCCTGACCAACGCCCCAGCCAATTACTTCCGCTTCCAGCCGATCATCCTGCACGTCCACGCCTGCAGTAATGACGATCACACCTTCGGGAGCTACGCGGCCCCAATTTTCCTTACGCCCCAGCAATCCCGATGGGTCTATCCCTTCGGTTGCTTCCTTCCATGTCTCGCCCAGCGAGGTATTAACCCAAACCTTGAGCGTTTCCGGCAGACGTTTGGCTTTGAGGAAACTTGCCACCATCTCCGACCATTTAACCCATGGGCTATACAGCTCGTTGATATGGAATCCGGCAATGCTGTTAAATGCCGCTTCTGCACGCCATTCTCCGTGAGAAAGCATCCACATTTTGTCGCTTTCCTTTAAGCGTGCTTTGCAGTGTTCGCATTCGTAAACCGCATCCTCTGTTTTATCTTTTTCAAATTTAACCTGCTGCCAGCAAAGCACCTGAAACGTGTCGCACTCAGGGCAAGGCACGTAGTATTTGCGCTGATCGCTTTGCTGATAGCGGGACTCAATCTTGCTTTCGTCTTCAATCGTTGGCGTGCTGGCGGTCACCAGCAACCGATTCCAAAAGGTAGTGGTACGCTTCTGCGCCAAGCTGCCAGGATCACCTTCCGTGCCTGCCGAGTGCGGGTAGCGGTCTTCTTCATCCAGCAACACAATCCGAATAGGACGTGATGCCAGTGAGGATGGACTGTTTGCCCCCGCCATGGTGATATGCCCACCAGGGAATTTCTTATGCAGCAGCGTGTTGTTGCTGTCGCGGCTGCGCGGATCACCAAACAGATCTGTCAGCGCATCGGTATCGCGTATCATTGGTGCAAGGCGATCTTTGCTCCATGTTTCCGCCATATCCAGCGTGGGCTGAATCAGCAATATCGGCGATGGGTCTTGGTGAGCAAAATACCCGATGATGTTATTGATAATCTCAGTTTTACCGATCTGCGAGCTGGTCATGTAGACCACCTCGGAAACACCAGGCTCATTTACCGCATCCATCATCCCACGCTGATATGGAGCGCGGTCTGTCACCCATGTACCTGGTTCGCTACTCGCTTCTGGACTTAGCCTCCGATTCTGATCCGCCCACTGGCTCACTGTCAGCTGCGGCGGTGGCATCCAGGCTTTCATCACCGTCTTCAATACTGTCTGATAAGTCTTCGTCTGATTCATAAGCAGCCATTTCCGCCAACGCTTCGTAAATCGTGCGCTTTAGGAATTTCTCAATTTCTTGTGGGTTTTCTAAATGGGCGATCTGGTATGCCGTTTTGGTTGGAATACCGAGCATCTTGGCGCGGCAGGCTGTGACCATCTCCAGCCAATCTGTTTCCACTCGCTCCACCGTCACCAGCGCACCGGTACGTTCCGCCAGTTCAATCTCTGCCATATCTGCCTGCGCTTTTAATAATCGCGCACGCTCCAGATGCGTGTCCTGCGGTGCAACGCCTTTACCAAAAGCACGCTGCTGCAGGTAATTGATAATCCCACGAACACAGCCAACAAGCTCATATTGCCCATTCACCGGCTTGGGAATGATGCCATCCTGGGCATATTGCTGCACTCGCCGGTCGCTTACGCCGAACAATTTGGCGATGGTAGTTACTGGATACATCGTTGGCATATAAGACACTCATTTTATTCAACTTTTTCCATCGAATTGACTTGATTAAGCTCGTGATTGAAGCATTCATGGTGGTGTCCTTAAGGGCAAATTGTTAATCAAACCAAGGAGTTAATCATGACAAACGTAACCATTACCAACGCACAGCACCGCGTATTGGAAGATGCTGCCAACTTTCCCGAAAGTGAAATCGAGAAATTCACCCAGCACCTTCCAGCCGGAGCACAAAAATCCTTGATCGGCGCACTACTTAAAAAAGAGTGCATCGAGCAACGTGGCGATAAACACTACATCACAGCAACGGGATGCAACGCGGTGGGACGCGAGGCAACACCAAGCAACACACCGCAGCAGGATTCAACGCCAGCAGAAGAGCCAAAGCGCGAAACCAAGCAATCGATTATCATTAATCTTTTGTCCCGCGAAGAAGGCACCACCCTGGCAGAGTTAATCGATGCCACCGGATGGAAGCCACACTCGGTACGCGGTCATCTATCCAATCTTCGCAAAAAACGCGGCTTGCCAATTGAGACCTTCACCAGCGGAGAAGGTAAGCATGGCTACCGACTTTTACCAGATCAAGAAGCGGCCTGACGCTTTTTAGCCACGTCCTTAAAGGACTTCTTTTCACCGGCATGCTTTGCAGCTTTGCCGGTGAACTCTTCCCACCGCTTCACAATCACATCCACATAGGCCGGATCAAGCTCAATCAACCGCGCCTTACGTTGCAATTTCTCGCAAGCGATCAGAGTAGTACCGGAGCCACCGAAGCTGTCCAGCACGATATCTTTTGTTTTGCTGCTGTTTTCAACACCACGACACACCAGCTCCACCGGCTTCATGGTAGGATGCAGATCATTAGTCTTTGGTTTATCGTAGTGCCATAGATCGCTTTGGCTACGATCCCCACACCAGAAATGCTTATTGCCATCAGGCCAGCCATACAGAATCGGCTCATACTGACGTTGATAATCGGAACGTCCCATCGTGAAGTGATTCTTTCCCCAGATGATAAAGGTTGACCATTTCCCGCCAGCATCTGCAAAGGCACGATGAAGGGTATGGAGTTCTGAGGAGGACATGCAGATATACAACGCACCCTTGCAGACTTTCACCATCTCGGTGCAGGCATCCGTCAGAAACTTCTGAAAATCAGCACCGAGATTATCATTCTTAATCTTCCGTTTGTTGCCCCGCACATTGTCTTTCATGGTTTGACCGTAATCGACATTGTAGGGCGGGTCGGTAAATACCATGTCGGCCAGCTCGTCACCCATTAAAGCCTTCATGGTTTTGGCCTTGGTGCTATCACCGCATATCAATCGGTGATCACCCAGCAGCCAGATATCACCTTCTTTGGAAACTGGTATCTCTGGTGCTTCAGGCACTTCATCATCATCGGTTAAACCAGCCATCGGCTCGCCATCGAGCAGATCTTCCAGTTCAATCGCATCAAAGCCCGTCAGATCTAAATCAAATCCTAACTCGTTCAGCTCGCCAAGCTCAATCGCCAGCAACTCCTCATCCCATTCAGCGTCTTCATGGGTGCGGTTGTCAGCCAGCCTGTACGCCTTTATCTGCGCCTGTGTGAGGCCGGTGGCCACATGCACCGGCACTTTCTTTAACCCCAGCGTCTGCGCCGCCTGCAGGCGCGTGTGGCCTGCAATGATAACCATTTCCTCATCCACCACGATAGGCTGGCGGAATCCGTACTCTTTGATTGAGGCCGCAACCTTGGCTATGGCAGCATCATTTTTGCGGGGATTACGCGCATAGGGAATCACCCGACCAATTTCGGTCAGTTCTACTTTCATAATCTTTCCTGTTTTGCTGTTAAATTCTGTGCATACAGAGCGTTAGCGAAATGGCTCTAGCAGACCCGATTTCGCAGTCGGCCACCCTAAGCCTTTGTTATATAAATGTTTTGTATTCAGAATTGCGAAACGAAATGGCTTTTCTGAATTTGTGGCTAGTAAAACGCCGCGCCCTCGGCGTACCCGCAGGGGGGACGGGTCGGGAGTACCTTTTATAATCCAGGGGATTCGGTGCAGTTTTAGCGGCGTTTAAAGCGGTTGATGTAAAATTTCAGGTTGCGTGCAAACTCAATGGGGAAGCGTTCCTTCACCTTGGCTTGCATGATGGCATCGTTCTCACGCTGTCTGAACAACTGCATAATACCAGGGCCGTACAACAGTTTGAGCGGATGACGCTTCTTGCTCTTCCTCATGTAAACCGTTGTTTTACTTGAGCCACTCTTTCGCGGGGCGATGAAGGCATCGCTCAACGTCCGTGTCTTACCGTACACTTTTGCTTTGACCAGCCCACGCTTTCCACCTAGTTGTTGGGTTGGTTTCTTGCTGCCGACCACAAACTCAATCAATTGCAGCGCACGATCCTTTGCCACCAGCGTTGCCCACAATCTTTTAAAGGTTGCCTTCTGCGTAACGATGCGCCGCTTGACCGCAGCCTGCCTGCTGTTCATTTGCGGTGCAATGTGTTTGGCACTCGCCACCTTTGCACTCTCTGCCACACGGTTGAGGGTACGCACAGTGGCCTGTGGTGCCACCTTGGTTTCAAGCGCGTTTAAGCTCCGCCTCAATTTCTTGAGGTCGTGTTGTATGGTAATATCGAAGGTCATGATTAAAAACGTAATCCTAAGAGGCTTCCTGACTCATCATCATCAGACAGTCGAAGCTTAATATGCTCATCAAAATTGAACCCTTCATGGAAATCCTCATATGGAACCATGTCAGAATTAATGGTCATGATATATTGAAAATCATATTCTTCTGCTTTAGCGGCTGCCTGCTCAATAGCGTGCGCTATCTGCCGTTCATCAACCCCTTCATAGATAATGCTGTCATGTACTAAAAAGTCTATGTTTCTTCCAAGAATTTGCTGCATACAAATCACCATCAGGTCATAGCAGAAGATTTTCATCTTACCTATTCCCCCACCGCGACCACCTGGAATATCAACATTAAATCGATATCCTTTATCCGATATATCAATTACAAATTCTCCAGGAACGCCGTACAATGCTTTAGCAGTGTCGTTAAATAGCCTTATCGCTTGTTCCCAAAGCTCCCTTTTTTCTTCGTAATCAATAGTGGCTTCTTTATCCAGTTCCAGCTTAACGGACTTAATTTCTTTCCGCTTTTTGGTTTTGTCCCGAATATCTTCTATCTTGTTAAGAATTTGCTCAAATTTTTCTTTGATTTTTGTGTGCTCTTCCTGAAGACGAGAATACTCCTCTAACGCACCATGAGTATTTAACACCTCCATACAAGCGGAGCGTTTTTCATTGAAAGTTTTTATTAAAGCCTCTCTACGAGCCATTTCATTTTTTATACGAACAATTTCAGCTTCAAGAAACGCCGCCCGATTTTTAATGATTTGGATATGGAAAGCAGAAGCCTCTTGTAGGGTGCGTTTAACTGAATCTGGAAACACCAAACCAGTTTCTTCATAAATTGCTTCTAATTTCACCTGATCTGGAGGGGTCTCATCCTCTATAGCGCTTTTATAATGATCCAATTTTCTACCGTCAGATACATTCTGATTCGCAAGCTGGTGTAGTTCACCAGTTAATTGATTTGCCTCAACTTGAATGTCTTTGTATCTCTCATGTACCTTGAAATCTGAAAGAATTTTTCGACTCTTCAGCAACTCCTCTTCAAGCTCCACTTTTCTTGCTTCAAGTTCGCCCTGGGTTTCATGAACACCAGCTTTTATAGCATCGTCCAAGGCTTTAAGCACCTTGTCCTGCTTATCAAGCTCACACCATTTGTTGGCATATTTATGATCGAGACCAATAAAAAACGCATTGTAAACATGTGCAGTATTGTCTGCCTGACTCGAGAAAAATTTCAATGGTCTGCTATAGGCATCATTTCCTGATCTCAGAAAATAAGAAAGCAGGCTTCTTACAGAAAGGTTGCTTGTTTGAGGAACGTCAAACAAGGCTAATCCTAGCAATTGCTTCCACTTGTCCAATCCAAGAAAATGGATTTGAATTTCTTCGTCAAATTCAGGTTCAATTGGCCAATTTTTTATATCCCCATTAATTAAGAATTTTGTTGGGTTATCGATTTCACGCGTTACTCGAACACGCCCTCCAAAAAGAGTAATATCTATGGTAAAATTCCACCCGGCAAGTTCTTCAATACATAAGCCACTTCTACTTGCGTTGCTCCCCAAACAAAAGTTGATGATTGCGATAAGCGTAGATTTACCTCTGCTGTTCGTCGTTTTTTTCTCGTCAGATTCCTCTTTTCTTTCTGCGATAACAACGTTTAGCCCTTTATCAAATTTTACACTTTTGAAAGAGGACTGGTTTGAGTAGATACCGTGCATCATTTTTCAGTCCTCCTTATCATGTTATTATCCAACTGAATTGCCCCAACGATATGTAGCATATCTAATGCTAGAACAAATCTTTCGTAGGTTCCAACGGATGCGGCCTCTCTAACAACCTCCCACAACGTAGACACAGAAACAGGTCCTCTAAGTTCCTGCAGAATTATTGCACCTGCACCTATGAGCGCCTGATTTGTCGGTATATGTTTAGTAGGAAGTATCATTGCTCAAACACCTCACATATTTCAAATAGGTGCGCCAAGATAACTAATCCTGCTGCTTGCCGCTTAAAATCACCTGTGTTTCCGCTAGCAAATGACACCATAGATTCAAATAATGCATCTGCGTAAATTCCTTCATTCGTTAAACGGTCATATTCCTTTCTAAACCCAGCTTTGAGTCGATCTGGGTATCCAGCATCAAGCCTAGCTTGAGCTTCTATATACTGGCCAACTTCTCTGCTTCTGCTTAACCCCATAGTTAGAAGGTGATGAGTTGATCCTGTCAGGCTATTCTTTTCCATTTTTTGCGGTGGTGGCGTTAAGGCAAATGATCCATTGATCATTGCTGGAATGGAAGATAGCAATGCACTAGCCGCCACCTCCAGTTCAGCAAAACCAACTGAAATTATTTCTATTTCCAGAGAGTCCCTTACCCAGGATTCATGCTCTTTTTTCATTTTGAGCAAATCGTCCACTGAATATTGACTTTCTGAAGCATCAATGGTGTCGTGATGCGTTCCGCATAGCAGTATCCAATTATCATAGGTATCGAGTTTCTCGGAAGGGTACGACTCATCAGCTCTGGGGCCACCCTTGCTATGGGCAACTATATGAGCGATTTTGCCAATTTGCTTCTTTTCACCCGGTTTGTTTTCAAGCGTCAGATCGATCTTACAGCCCGGAAAGCTGCAGCGTGCTGCAGCAAGGCCATATAAAAGCTTAAGATCTGATTTCGGATATTGTCGCGCCATTAAAACTCATTACCTACAATTTTCTCTCAATCATAACCCATAGATTTTATTCATAAAGCTCTTTGAAATGAAATTTCATTAAACCTCTATAATCACGCCGCAAGCCGTTGCTCACGGGCATTTAGTATCACTGCCCAGTCCTGTAATTGCTCGACTAATTGGTTCGAACTATCTAAGAGAGTGTCCACCATTGCTTTTTATCCTTATATTGCAATAACTTAATAGGCCGTCAATCTCGCGCTGTGCGCGCCGTTGCACGCTAGGCAGTGTGCTTGTGATCCCTGCTGATGCTTGATTACGAGCCATTTGTGAGGGGTTTTTCCCGCTAAGACTCAAACCGCAAATTTCTGAAGACCGCATGGCTCAGTATTCGGCGATGTATGGTGGGCAGTGATGGGGTGATTTGGCTCAGATGTAGCGCGGGATTCAGGCTGCGAAGCCAAGCAGCTTGCGCTGCGCATTCCAGCAGATGGGAATGTTGATAGTGCGGAATGTGGACATCGAAAGACGATATGGCTGGGTGCCATCCAGAATCGACGTCATGATATCAGGAGCGAGCATCATCATGTGTAATGCGCGCGTAAGATAACGATAATCGACACCCTCGCTTTTGGCTAAAACGCGCTGATCCAGTTTCGGATTATCATGGAGCATTTGCTGCCAGCGGAAGCCTTGCCCGAGTGCGATGCGGAGTGCTTCATTATGGCGGCTGGCGCGGTTGGCATAAATGGCATTCTTCTCTGCAAAAGACTGGTGCAGCTGGATTTCAAGGCGGTCGGGTTTTGCTGTAATGATGAGTTCCGGTGTTGTAGCCTGTCCAGGA
>JAKUPQ010000033.1 GCA_022450665.1 Alphaproteobacteria bacterium
TCCTGAATCCGGGTTTTGTGGTGTGGGGAAAAGAGCCGGAAGAAATTTTGGACGAGGATTAAAAGTATCCTTTACAATAGTGCTGTATTGTTACGCCAGACGCTTTTCGGCAGCATCCCATATTTCGGCTTCCAGCGTGGTGTCATATGCTGCATTTATTGCGCGTAAGCCGGTGGGCGAGGTGACATTGATTTCGGTGAGGTAATCGCCAATCAGATCAATACCTACAAATAACAGGCCACGGCTTTTTAATGCATCTTCCATCGCCTCGCAAATCAATTGCTGGCGGGTGGTGAGGGCAAGTTTTGCGGCCGAACCACCTACACGGAAATTGCTGCGAATTTCACCCGCTGCGGGAACACGACCAATTTGTCCGGCAACTTTGCCATCTATCAAAATAACGCGAATATCCCCGTGTTTAACCTCGGGCAGGAATTTCTGCACCACCAATGCTTCATTAGAAGTGCTTAAAATCCATTCTAAAAGTGCATGGAAGTTGCCGTCCTGTTCTTTAATGCGAAACACGGCATTGCCGCCAAAGCCATAGAGCGGTTTGATGATGATATCTTTGTGCCGCGCCCGAAAATCTTCCATCGCTTTAAGGCTGGTGCTAATCAGGGTGGGGGGTAAAAACTCCGGAAACTGATTCACAAACCATTTTTCGGGGCAATTACGTACAAATTCGGGATTATTCAACACCAATGTATCCGGTGCTAACGCCTCCAGAATGTGAGTGGCGGTAATATATGCCATGTCAAAGGGCGGATCCTGACGCATCCATACCACAGTGACTTTGCGTAAATCCACATGGGCGGCTTTGATGACAGTGTAAAAATTCTCTTCATTATCGTGCAGCTTCACAAAATGGCCATAGGCATGGATAGCACCATTTTCAAAGCATAACTCGCTGGGCAGATAATGAAATATATGATAACCGCGCTTTTGCGCTTCATGCATTAATAGCAGGGTGGAGTCGGATCGTGGATTTAACGCCGATAGCGGATCCATTTGAAATGCGGCGATACGTTCCATAAATGACCTTGTTTAAAAACTTAAAGCGGCGGTATGGTTCCAGGTGGAATTTCTGCCAATTCGCTCATTTCACGGGGTACGCGCACATGGCTCACTACCTTACGCGCCCCTACAGAGCGGCTAATGACATTCATTGCCTGTTTGTGCTCATAATCATTCCGCGCCTTACCCATTACATAAACCACACCGTTGACGGTTTCTATTTTGTAATTACCGGAGGCTATGCCACGCTCGGCCACCAAGCGGCTTTTTGCCTGAGCGGTAACAATAGAGTCATTTGCATAATTGAAAGGGCCACTATTACCGGAAACAATCTGAATTTCGTTGATGACCTCGCGCACACCTTGCACCGCCCATACGGTGCGAATGGTTTTTTCGGCATTTTCAGGGTTTCGCACTTGACCTGTCAATAGCACACGGCCTTCAAAAACATCGATAGAAACACCGCGATATGCTTCTTTAGAATCGAGCGCAATCAATGCATCAGTAATGCGGCCATAGATTGTGGCATCGTCGATGGTGGCTCCGATGGAGCGATCTTGTAGCTGCACCAGATTTGCCGCTGATGTGCCCGTGGCAATTACGGGAGTACAAGCGCTGATAAAGCTCACAAAAAAGATGGGAAGTAATCCCTTAGCTACGTGCGTGAGGGGCATGTTATCCTCTGATTTTATTATTATAGGCATACCCGTATAGGAAAAATTTCAGCCTGACAGAGCGATGAAATTTCCTTCTATCGGATATGTATATTCTGCATTAGCAAGGATAATATAAATTTACCGTGTGTAATGCGCGTTATGCATTACCACTCTCGTCACCATTTTTCCACAGAAATTTTAATGTAAGATTACTCTGGTTGATATGAGGTGTTGCGGCGGGGATCATTTTTTAAACGGGCATGGCTCACTACGCGCCGCACTCCTTTAACGCGGCTTAAAACATTCAGCACTCGCGCTAGCTCATCTTCGTTTTGAGCAATACCCATGAGATAAATCACACTATTTACAGTTTCTATGGTGTAATTTACTGATTTTACATTTTTTTCGGCAATGAGGCGGCTTTTTGCCTGTGTGGTGATCCAAGCGTCCTGCGCAAACACTGCGGGGCCACCACGGTTGGTGATTTGAATTTCGTTGATAACTTCACGAACACCTTCGACTTCCCATGCCAATTGCACTGCACGCGCCGCGCCATCGGCACTTTCTACGGGGCCAGTAAGCAGAACTACGCCTTCATTAACATCGATAGCAACATTGGTGTAGATGTTGTTTGTGCCGGATTGCAGGTACTTGTTCCATATTTTAGTGTGTATTGTAGCATCATCTACCGCTGTTCCTACGCTACGCTCCTGCGCCACTGCAACGCCAGCGGTACCTGCTCCGGCCACCGCCAGCGGCGCACATGCATTTGCAGATAAAACCAGCGGTGCAAGCATGAATGGGGCAAATCTAGCAATGAAATAGCGTGTCATGGTGTTCTCCGGTCAGTTATTCCACCTGCCAGGCATTGATCAGGTGTTCGGGTGCATTATCGGGGGTGATAATCACCACATCAAAACGTATATTAAGGTGGGTTAACGGCGCGAGTCCAGTAAATTTCTCATGATGACTTAACGCGACTTCGGCGGCGCGCACTAAACGTTTTTGTTTTGCTGGTGTTACCGACCATAGTCCGTCGCTGGTTTTTTGCCGTGCTTTTACTTCTACTACCACCAGAGTTTCGGAATTTTCGGCGGCCAGTACGTCAATTTCTCCGGCTCCGGTGCGCCAGCGCTCGGCCAGAATGCGATAGCCTTTATGGCGCAAAAACTCTGCGGCCAATGCTTCGGCCTCAACTCCCCATTGATGCGCGACCTGTTTGCTATTAGCCATGATTTTTCAGCTCCACAGCGCGGTCATAGATGTGTTTTCGTGGCAAGCCCAATTCGCTGCTCAGTCGTGTGCTTAAGGCTTTAACGCTTTCATTTTCCAGCCCTTGGTAAATATATTGGTCGAGAGTGGCGCTGTCGGTGGCAACAGCAACCTTTGCGGGTGGGGCAATCACAATGACGATTTCTCCTTTGGGTGCGCCATGGTTTTTATAATGTTCTGCAAGCTCTGCCACAGACCCTTTACGGATTTCCTCGTGGCGTTTAGTGAGTTCACGGGCAATGGCGGCAGAGCGGTCGGGCATTGTATGTGCTAAGGCAGCAAGGGCTGCTGCTATGCGGTGCGGTGCCTCCAGCAAAACCAGCGTTGCGGGTATTAATGCAAGTTCATTAATTTGTTGTTGGCGTGCTTGCTGCTTACTGGACAAAAAACCCGCGAATAAAAACCTATCGGTAGGTAGACCGGCCAATGTGAGCGCCAATGTCACCGAGGATGCCCCAGGTAATGAGGTGACATAATGGCCTTGCTCATATGCATCGACCACAATGCGATAACCCGGATCAGAAATTAGTGGTGTGCCGGCGTCACTCACCAGCGCCACACGTTTTCCGGCAGCAAGAAATTCCAGCACCGTATCACGCATGGTAGCGGCATTGTGCTCGTGATATGCTAAAAGGCGGGCATTTATTCCATAATTATTTAGTAATTTGCGGCTCACCCGCGTGTCTTCACACAATATTACATCGGCAAGCTGCAATACCCAAAGGGCGCGCAAGGTGATATCAGCCATATTGCCAATGGGGGTGGCCACTAAATACAGCCCTGCCGGATACGATTGTCCCCTGGGCATCCATTGTCCTAATTGACTATTTATATCCAAGAGGTTAGTTTCGCCCATATGCTCCTGCTGGCAAGATTGCCGGCATCCCTTAAAACTTAGTAAAATCTGTATCTTGCCCATGTTGTACCGTATTCTTGCCATTGTAGCACTGTTTTTTTTCACCGCTTGCGGAGGTACGGGTGGGGATCCAAACGTATTAAAACCTGCGAATAACACATTCCCCAGCACCACGCCTTATGAGCCCGGTCGGGCATATCCGGGCAGCCCTGCGCCGCAAATGCCCGAAGGTACCGAGCCTGGAGTTGTGCCGCTTAAGGTAATTAAAATTGGTTTGTTAGTGCCTCTCTCTGGTCAGGCCTCAGCTGTAGGATTGGCCTTGCAAGACGCAGCCACCCTGGCGTTGATGGATAAATATGGCTATACCCAAACCGATAAGCTTAAAGTGAAAATTGTTTTGGTGCCAAAAGATACGCAAGGTACCCCTGCGGGAGCGGCAGCAGCAGCGCAAGCTGTTCTTAATTCAGGTGCACAATTGATTGTAGGGCCATTGTTTAGCCAGAATGTGGCGGCAGTTGCGCCTATCGCTAAGCAAAATGGCGTAAATGTGCTGACATTTTCTAATAATCCAAGTGTCGCTGGCGATAACGTGTTTGTATTCGGCTTTCAGGTCGATCATCAGGTGCGCCGAATTTTGAATTATGCGCTTAATCGCAGCCTTACCGACATAGCACTTATATCGCCAAACAATGCCTATGGCAAAAGTGTAAAAGACAGCACATTGAACCTTATGCAAGGCAGTGGATTGCAATTGGCAGCCCAGCAATATTACAACCCTGCCACTAATGCAGCTTCCGAAATAGAGTTGTTAGGAAAAATCAATGCCGATACTCCATTGGATGCAGTTCTGGTGCCAGAAGGTGGCCAGAAACTGGAAATGATGGTGAATATGATGCGCCAACAGGGCATTACCCAACCGAATGTACGATTTTTGGGGACTGGCCTGTGGGATGAGCCAATGATTTTACGCTCGGGTACGTTGGTTGGTGGCTGGTTTGCCTCCTCCGATCCCGATCGTTTTGGTGCATATGAACGCCGCTTCCGAGACTTTTTTGGTTATGCTCCGCCACGTATTTCTGCATTGGCCTATGACGCGGTTGCGCTGGCGGCCAGCTTGGGTATGGCTAGCCATGACACCAATTTTAGTGAAGAAGCTTTAACGGATCCTGTGGGATATGACGGACCGGTTAACGGGGTTTTCCGTTGTAACCTTGGTGGAATTTGTGAGCGGGGCTTGGCGGTAATGGAAGTGACCGGCAAAGGTACTGCAAAAGTAATAGACCCCGCGCCAACAGCATTCTGATAATCAAATAATCAGTTCTGCAATAATGCTATTCAGGCACAGACGACCTTCGCCAATTATGCGTAAGCGCTTTTCGGTGGCTTCTGCCCACCCGGCATCGACCAGTTTATGTAGCATGGCGGGGTGAATTATATCATAGAGAGAATGGCCACTCGCCCGCTTGAAATCTGCGGTTTTCACGCCTTCATCTAACCGCAATCCCATGAGTAGTTGCTCATGCATTTGCTCCTCTGTGGAGAGTGCTGTTTGACTTTCTATGCCATGCCCATATGCCTGAGTATTTTTTAGCCATTTTTCTGGGCTGCGATAGGCTAGGGTAGAAAATTTCTGATCGGTGGTAATTCGTCCGTGCGCGCCCGGCCCTACGCCAATATAATCGCCATAGCGCCAATAGGTCATATTATGCCGGCTTTCAGCCCCTTTGCGCGCATGGTTCGAAATTTCATAAGCGGGCAAGCCATGCGCACATAAAATTTCCTGCGTTGCCACATATAATCCGGCGGCACTGTTTTCATCAATTTCGATTAGATCGCCACGGGCATGAGCATGATAAAATGCTGTGCCAGGCTCTATTGTAAGCTGATAAAGCGACAAATGCTCGCCTGCATAAGCCAGCGCTTGGGTTAGTTCCTGACGCCATTGTTGCAGGGTTTGGTTGGGGCGGGCATAGATTAAATCAAAGCTATAGCGCCCAAAAACCTGCGCAGCCATTTCAACCGCTTGCAGTGCGTGCTTTGCCGAATGGGTGCGGCCTAAAAACTGTAATACGTCATCGTCTAGCGCTTGCACTCCCAGCGACACACGGTTTACTCCGGCTTCGGCAAAGGCGGTGAATTTGGCGATTTCGCTTGAGGTGGGGTTTGCCTCCAACGTGATTTCTATATCCGCAGTGGCTTGCCAATGCTGGCAAATCGCGTCAATAACTGCCGCCACCGTGTCGGAATGCATAAGCGAAGGGGTGCCCCCTCCAAAAAAAATGCTGCTCACCTGCTGATGAGGTAATGTGGCGGCATAATAACTGATTTCTGCTAATAGTGCTTCCCGCCACGCCGTATGTTCAACAGATTCGCGCACATGGCTGTTAAAGTCGCAATAGGGACATTTGCTCAGGCAAAATGGCCAATGCACATACACCGCTAATGGCGCGTTAATTATAGTTTGTTCACAATGAGCTGTCATAATGCCGCATAATACACATTTTTTTGCGTATTACGTTAAAATTGCTATAGTTGGGTAATAATCTATCGTTCAAGGAAACTATGCGCCATACAGATCAATCCGGCAAGCGTGAAGCGCTGACAAAAGTAATGAATGCGACCTATAATGCGCTACGTAGCATCGAGGTTAGTCATGGCCTGCGCGTGGGCGGGAGTGATTTTCGTCCGCGAATTGAATATTTTCACGATGCAGTGCGGGTTTTAAGCCATCGCCCCGAAGATATGTACCTGCCGCACACCCGCCTTTCGGTGGAGCATTTGGCCTATGACATGAGTTGTTTGCGTTATCTGCAATCCAAGCCTCTGATAATGCTGGAGCAAGAAGCGCCTCATGCCAAAACCCGCAATGCCCCCAAGGCGTTGCCACGGCTTGAGCCACCGCCTGGAAGTGTTGAAGAGCCGGTGGAAGCACCCAAGCCCGTTCCCCCTGCAATAAAGGCCGAAATTATCGAACATTATCGTAGTTATAGCGTGATGTATGCCGCATTGTTTGCCGAATCTGCTGATATTAATTTTCAGACACGGCAAAATGAAAACGATGCTGCCGTTACGCAAATGGCGCAAGTAGAACAAATGCTCAAAATGGTAGAGCAGGGTCAAATGAAGCTGGCGCAAGTAGAACAAGCTATTAACCAGATTGAGAACGCGCAAATACGCAATAATTTACTGGTGATGCTGAATAAGCGATCTATGAAGAAAAAAGATAAAACTACCCATATGGCTATGTTGCTGCAACAACAAATGCAGGGGATGGATCACAATACCCAATCCATGGACAAAGCACATATGAATTTCTTGAGTGGCCAGATGATGATGTTTCAGGATGCCAAAGATCTGGTGCGCAAACTTTCGGGGCAGGGCATGTCAATGGCCGGACAGTTTTTGGAGACCGCATTGGGGCAAAGCGCCGGACGTGGTGGGCCAAGTCAGCGGCAGTGGTAGCGTTTAGGCGTTTCTTAAGATTAATACCTTACTGTTGCCATAGACGCGCTCATCAATCTGATCAAACCCTTCAGGTACATGCAGTAACTCATGCGAGGAGAGTTCTAGCACTACTAACGCATCCGGCTCCAGCCAGCCTGACTGTTTGAGGCTTTGCAGGGCTGGGGCTGCCAAGCCCTTATTATACGGCGGGTCGGCAAAGGCTACGGTGCAAGGATACGCCGCGGGTGGAAGCTGTGTAGAATCGCTACGGATAAAACTGGTGTTTTCGGTTTCGTGAAAATGCTCCACATTCTCCCGTGCCAGTTTTAGTGACTGCGTATTGCGATCTACAAAAGTTACGTGGGATGCACCACGGGACAGCGCTTCTAACCCCAAACCGCCAGTACCGCAAAAAATATCGATGATACGTTTGCCAATGAGTGGCGATTCGCCATCGCGGCCAAAACTACCATGGACAAGAATGTTGAAAATGGCTTCGCGAGTGCGGCCAGAGGTGGGGCGGATATCGGCATCGTCATGCATGGCAATGCGGCGTCCGCGATGTTTTCCTGATATAATGCGCATAGATATAATCTCTTGATAGTTGCCGCCAGCATAACGTAAATTTCTGATCGGTAAAACAGGATTTATAAAGCAAATGGCCTGTTAACAGGTTTTTTGCTACGATGCAGGGATTATATTGAGGAGAGCGCCATGTTTCGCAGCATATGTTTTATAATTATTGCCCTTGCCGCCAGCGGCTGCACACCCACCATTCATGCAGATGCGATTCGATTTCATGACGGGCTGGAAGTGTCGGCAAATAAAAGCTTTGCGATTGTGGCCGAAGGAAAGCAGCATAATAATCTGGAGTTCAATCATTTCGCCCAGATGGTAAATGCGAAATTACAGCAAAACGGGCTGCGTCAGTCATCCAGCCTTGAAGCCGCCGATTATCGCGTATATTTTTCTTATGGCAGCGATGGTGGAAAACACTACGTTCGTAGCGCGCCTGATTATGGCTTTCACGGGGGAATAGGAACCTATGGAAGCGGTGTAGGCTTGGGAGTAGGTGGAACATTTTACGATCCGTATTATCGCCGTAACCGTGTAGATAGCTTTATTGTTTATACCTATTATCTGACACTACGCATAGAGGCCGAGCCAAGCAAACAGCAAGTGTTTAATGGTGAAATTACCGCTTCTGGGGACACCACCAGCCTAGTAGGAGTAATGCCCTGTATGGTAGAAGCGATGTTTAAAGAGTTTCCCGGCCCCAACGGGGTGCAGCAAAGAATTTCGTTGCCACGGGAAGGATGCCAACAAGGCGTAATCTCGGCTAGATAAAATTACTTTTTATTCTTAAAAAACTTTTCCCCTAGTTGCGAGCGTAACACACGGCGAGGTACTTCTTTGGTTTCTCCGCGCTCCATGGTACCTAGCTGGAAGGGGCCATAGCTAACACGGATAAGGCGGCTGACATCGTGACCAAAATGTTCAAATACGCGGCGTATTTCGCGGTTTTTACCCTCGGTAAGCCCCACATTCAGCCAGCAATTACTATGTGTCTCACTTTCAATAGAGGCGCTGATTGAGCCATAATGGACATCATCAATCACCAGCCCTTTTTTAAGCAAACGCAGGGTTTCTTTGTTGGGTGCGCCATGGACCCGAACGCGATAGCGTCGTGTCCAGCCAGTGGCAGGCAGCTCCATGTAGCGAGCGAGTTCGCCGTCATTTGTGAGTAAAAGCAAGCCTTCGGAGTTTAAATCGAGCCTGCCAATACTCATTACGCGAGGCATGTCTTCGGGCAGCAAATCAAATACTGTTTCGCGGCCTTCCGGGTCGGAATTGGTGGTAACAATGCCTTTGGGCTTATGCAAAATCCACAAACGCGTTTCTTCTGGCTTTTTAATGGACTCACCATCTACCAATATTTCATCTTCTGGCAGCACCCTTATTGCCGGCGTGTCGATGGTTTCGCCGTTAATGCTCACACGTCCTTCAGAAATCAGCACCTCTGCTTTACGGCGCGAACAGACTCCCGCACGCGAGAGGCGTTTTGCAATGCGCTCTCCTTGTGCTTCTGTTTTGCCGGAGGTTAATTCATCGAAGGCGTCGTCCAGAGCATCGTCATGCGTGGAGTTATTATTTGTCATTCACCTATCCAATCGGTTATTTTCGGTCACTTGCGGCCAAAAATGCTTCAAAAATCTTTTTATCTCCGGGGCCAATATGGTATTCGGGGTGCCATTGTACACCCAGGCAAAACGGATGCTGGCTTTGCGGCAGTTCAATACCCTCGATAACCCCATCTTCTGCCACGGCGTTAACTACGCAGTTGCTCGCAGCTTTTGCCACAGCTTGGTGATGGGCACTGTTCACGTCCAAAAGCGTTGCGCCGGTAATACGGTGCAGCAACGTTCCTTCGGTTACGGCCACACTATGGCCAGCTTCGGTGCGCGGATTGGGTTGTTCGTGAGGGAGCGAGTTTGCAATAGTATCAGGAATATGCTGAATTAGCGATCCGCCCAGCACGACATTTAGCAATTGCTCGCCGCCACAAATACCTAATATAGGCATTTTTCGGTCAATGGCAGCCCGGGTAATATCCCATTCAAAGCGGGTGCGTTTTTCTTTCAGCACCACCGTGTCATGCACCGCATTGTCACCATACAGCGAAGGATGTACATCAAAGGCGCCGCCAATAATGATTAACCCGTCAATCTTACTCATAAAATCTTCGATCAGGGCATTTTCATGCACCAGCGGAAAGGGTATTGCGCCCAACTCACTCACCGCAGTGCAGTAATTTTCGCGAATTGCGTAATAGGGCATTTTAGAATAACTGCCCTCTTGTGTGCTGCCAGATTCAAAATCGAAGGTAAAACCAATCACGGGTTTTTTCATGGCATCATCCTTTGTATTAGTGGTTATTGCGGATATAGCACGTTAGGGCGCCGGACGCACACCTAAAATATGACAAAGCGCCAAAGTCAGATCGGCACGATTGAGCGTGTAAAAATGAAAATCTTCTACTCCCGCCTCGCGTAAAATACGGCACTGCTCGGCTGCGACAATCACTGCCACATGGTTACGGTGTGAGGGGTTGCTATCCAGACCTTCAAAGAGGTTTTCCAGCCATGCGGGTACGGTGGCTCCACACATGGCGCTGAACTTTTTGAGCTGCTTAAAGTTTGTCACGGGCAATAATCCAGGCAAAATCGGAATGGTAATGCCTGCTTTTCGCGCTTTTTGCACATAGTTCAGATATAAATCCACATCGAAGAAATATTGTGTAATGGCACGACTTGCTCCGGCTTCTACTTTACGGGCAAGATTTTCAAGATCGGCTTCAATGCTGCCATTTTCCGGATGGCCTTCGGGAAATGCAGCCACACTTATTTCGAAATCGGCAATATGTTTCAATCCTGCCACCAAGTCGCTGGCATAAGCATAGCCTTGCGGATGTGGAGCATAGGCCGCGCTGGCGTCTTGCGGATCGCCGCGCAATGCTACGATATGTCGGATTCCTGCTTGCCAGTATTTCTGGGCGATAATGTTCACTTCCTCACAGCTGGCGTCTACGCAGGTGAGATGCGCAGCAGGCTGGAGAGAGGTTTCGCTAACCATACGTACCACGGTTTGATGGGTGCGCTCACGAGTAGAGCCACCCGCGCCGTAAGTAACAGAAGCAAAGGCCGGATTCAGCGGGGCAAGGGTGGTAATAGCCTGCCAGAGCTTCGCTTCCATTTCGTCGGTTTTTGGCGGAAAAAACTCGAACGATACCCGGGGCGCGGTACCGCTAAAAACCGAAGCGATGTTGTAATTATTGTGTTTCATATGTTCTATCATCCGCAAATGCCATTGCGCGTAAACGCTTATTATGCGTGAGTGGTGCAAACAAGGCGTGACTGTTGCTTTCGTGCAACATCCCCTTTAAACATCCCAGTTGTACGGTGTAAAAAAGTAAATAGTCTTTATTCTTAAGGCGTCTCGGTTAAAATCCCGTAATATTTAATAGGCCATAATAGGCCATAATAATTTTTTTGGAAATATTTTGCGGATGGTTGTGTTATAGTATGCGTTCACTCTGAATGCACGATGCTCACCAATACCGATATAGGGGCGATCCATGATTAAAGCAGGTAAACTTTTTCAAATCAGCACATTAGTAGCTGCTTTACTGGCGGCGCAATTTTCTTTTGTTGCTCAGGCTTCAGCTCAGCAGACTGTGCAGCCTGCCGCAACCAGCAACGAATATGATGGCTATGACGAGTATTATAATGCCCCTATCGAAGATCCGTTTGAAACGGTAAACCGAGGGATTTTCAAGTTCAACGAGGTATTTGATACAGTGTTGATGAAACCTGTGGCGAAAACGTATGTATATGTTGTGCCGCAATTCGGACGTGACAGAGTGCATAATGCCGTTACCAATCTGACTGAGCCTGTAAGTATGCTGAATGGTTTTTTACAGGGCGATCCAGAGCGGGGTTTCACATCGATGTGGCGCTTTATCATTAATTCTACGCTTGGAGTAGCGGGTTTGTTTGATTTTGCAGGACATAACTTTGACCTGACACATAAAGATGAAGATTTTGGCCAAACCATGGGTGTGTACGGCTGGGGACACGGGCCTTATATAGTATTGCCAATTTTTGGCCCCTCATCAGGGCGGGATGCATTTGGACGGGTAGTGGATATTTTCAGCAACCCTTTCAACTATTCACCCAGCGATGAATTTGTATATGGCCGCGCAATTGTAACAGCAATTGATGCACGGTCGCGTAATTTGGATCTGGTAGAAGAAATCTATCGCAATTCGGTAGATCCTTATGCCACTATCCGCAGTGCATATGCACAGCGCCGAACGGCTCTTATCCGTAATAATGAGTCAGAAAACGGCGATATTGGTTTATAAACCTGAAAGGTTTTTTCATGATGCGTAAGTTTGCTTTTATATCTGCCATTGTTTTTATGCTGGCTGGGTTTGGCCAATCTGCTTTTGCCGCAACGGCGGATGATGCAAAAGCCTATGCCACCACCATTGGCGAAAAAGTACTGACCATCATGAACGACGACAAATTACGCAATAACCATAAACTGGCGCATTTGGAAGCATTGTTTGTAGATGTGGTCGATGTGGACTGGGTGGGGCGCTTTGTTTTAGGTCGCCACTGGAGAAGTGCCTCCGAAGCGCAAAAAGAAGCGTATTTACCTGCGTATCGGGATTTTTTGATTAAGCATTACACTTCGCGTTTTGCAGAATATAGCGGGGAAACCTTTTCTATCGAGCAAGCAGAGGCACGTCGCGCCGGAGAATACATGGTGCGTATGAATATTCAGCGCCCGCGTGGCCAAGAGCCAGTTATTGTAGATTATATGCTGCGTGAGCGCGGGGATTCGTTCAAAGTATTTGATATCGTGGTTGAAGGCGTGAGCTTGATAAACACCCAACGTTCTGAATTCACCTCGGCGGTAGAACGCAAAGGGTTGGATAAGTTGATTGGCGCCCTAAAAAGCAAAACTAACAGCCTTGCCATGCAAACCAGCCAAGAGCTGGATGCAAAAACAGAATAGCTGCGCTCTACTCCAGCATTGATAGCCTACACCAAGCGTGTAGTCATTCTCGCATTGTTCCATGTGTTATTATGTGTATCAACGCCCTCGTGATTGGGAGGGGTCTTCAGGGTCTTTGCGTTTTAATGCGGCCTGGAGTGCGTCAGCCAGCGCTGTACCAGTTGGCAGACCAATAGCCAAGTTGGGAATACGATCCGTTTCATCGGTTACCACTTCTACCCAAGAGCCGTCTTTTGGCGGCCTGGCCTTTTGTACGTTAGGGTGATTTGGGGCTTGCTGTGTTGCTATTCGATCCGATTTTGACGTGGGTAAGGGCGCTGGCTTAGTGCTTTGTGGGGCAGTGGCAGCTTGTTGTGCTTCTTCTGGAGCCGTCGGAGGAGCAGGAGTTTCTTTAGGTCCGGCAACCACTGCGTGGTTATCCCGTTCAGTTTGGCGGTTTTCTGCCAGCGCCACCCGCTCTGCTATCTCGGCTTTTATATCATCCTCGGATAAAACCCCTTCGCGGTCTAATGAGCTGAGCTGCTTACCAGATTTCTCTAATGCTTTATGCATTGCGTCAATCGTAGCTTGTGGATCGTCGGATTTCGCAATATTTCCATAAGCTGTTATGGCATTTTTCAAAAAAGATGAAGCTTTGGCATTTGCGCGTACTTTCTGCATATCTTCGGATGTGCGTCTTTGGTTTGCGGGTGCTAATGCGGCCTCATCTGCGCCGGCGGCATCCAAATGTTTTGATATGCGGCGATCGCATTCTTCTGTATCGTTGGCACCACTTTGCATGTGCATTAAATACGCGCGCGCCACACCTACATGAGTGGCGGCAATTTTGTCGTTTATGCCGCGCATTACGTGCTCATCAGACAATTTGCCATCGGTTAAATCTTTGGCGGTAGCCCCGGCCTTTTCTAACAGGCTAAATATAGCATCACGTTGTACTTCTGGCGTTTCGGTGAGCTTTGTGTTCGCCAAGAGCTCTGTATATTTTCGCTTGGCAAAATTCAAATGCCCTTTTGGAATAGACTCTTCTATATGTTTTTCAGCGTCTTCCAAGCTTATTTTTTTGGTTCTGGCAATGGTTTCCAAGTCTTTACCGGCATGCTCGAGATGTTGATCAAGCATTTCGGGCATGGTTTCTGGGTTAGTTTTTCCATCGGCCAGAGTATCATAGATGGCGACAGCACTTTGAATGTGGGCTTTAACGCGCAGCTGGTCTAAATCTTTCAAAGCTTCGAGATCGGAGGTGTTGTCTGGGTAACCAAAGATAGCACTTTCGGGTAGATTATTTTTTTCTACATAGTCCATAATAGCTTTTGTGAGAATTTCTGGTGCCTGCGGATCATGCTTATGAGGTCGGGGTAGACCTTCGAGTTCGTCAACCAAGGTCTCCAGAAAATCAACATGCTTTTTATCTATCTCAGCGCGGCGTTTGTTAAGCTTCGTTACCATAATGCTTGACCTTTATGAGATAATAAAACGGTAATGTTAACATAAAACACATTAAATTTATGTGAAGCTTTTATGATGGTTTGATTAGCGGCTGTTTCCCCTATTCTCATCGTATTCATCACCCTTAAGCAATAAACGCTCCATCATGGTGATTTCATGGGTAGGGCCACTGGATGTAGGGGGGCTAGCTTCTTTGCTCAATTGATCTACAAAATTTGTTGTTTTTTTCTTCTCAACGCGCCCATCTTTTTTAGCCTTTCTTGATAACTCATGCATTCTGAAATTGGTCTTATTCGTAATTTCTTTTGCTGTTTCTTCGGTGGATTTTTCTTCTTCATGCAGTAATACATCGAGCCCAACCCCAGCTTTATGAAGGCAATAATAGATCTTTTCTTTAGATTCTAATGGATTGTCAGATTCATCTAAATGTTCATATTCTTGCTGAGCTATATTTATATAAGCAGTTTTAACAGCATTTGTACGTATTTCTTGCATTGCTTTTACGTCAGGTTTTTTATCCGACTTTGTGCTGTTTTTCGTGGGTGTAAAAAGGCTGGATTCATCTGTTTTTGCATATCTTAAATGCCATGTTATGGCCAAGTTATGATTTTCGATATCGCCATCACAGTTTTGGATTGCTTTAAAATGATCTCTGGCTAATTCAATGTGATTGTTGCGGGTGGAGGTATATAAAGTTTTTTTATAACCTTCTGAATTGGTAGCACCAATAGGGCCGAGCATATTAAAGTCAACGTCGGCCTCTTTTAATACACGGATTATATAGTTTCTGCTTTCAGTGGGAGTATTTGAGTCACCGTTTAGCAATTGTTTGAATAAGCGTCTGGCAGCCGGAAGATTGTGGAGTCTCCGAGATCTTTCCATAATAACGGGGATATCTTGCGAGCTTTTGCTGTTGTCTAAATATGTGATATGTTTATCAGCAACTTTCAGGCCTTTTTTAATAGTCTTAATATGTTCATCCGGGTTTGATACGCCATGTAATAATTCTTTATATAAATATTTGGCATGTATCAGGCTTGCCTTTTTATATGCATTATCAAAGGTTTCTTGATGCTGCTTTTTCGCATAATCATCAATAGCTTTGTCTTTGTAGCTTTCTTTTGCAGGTGAGAATATGGCTGATACATCTGCACCGGCATCATCAAGTGCATCATGAATATGATCGACTAATAAATGAGGATTCGCGATCTCTTGATGCGGAGTATTTGGCACATGCGAGAGCTCGTTAAATAATGCTTTGGCACGTTGAATGTTTTCAAACGGGGTTAATTGCGGCTTGGCTTCTGCTTCAGCTTCTTTGAGAGGCGCAAATAGCTGAGGCTTAGGGATAGCAGGTGGCCGCTGAGTATCAGGTGCAGAGGGTGTCGGAGTAGGTACCTCACTTTCAGTTTCAGCATATTCTACTTCCGGTTTAATTTCCGAAGCGGCGGGTAAGCTAGCAACTGGAGGAGCTATTTCCTCTGCAGGCGGTGGGGATTGTATTGAAGGTTGTGCTGGCTCCACCACTGGCGATGAAGGTGCTACAGGTGGTGTTGCGGCGGGGGTGGGAATACTTTCTTGCTTTCGTAGGATTGTAGGAGCCGTATTAGCGTCTTGTAGCGCTTCATCTTTGCGACTTGCAATTTCTAGTTCAATTTCATCGTTAGTCAAATCATGTTTTGGAAATAATGCCTGCACAGTAGCTTTGTTCTTGGCAAGCAGTTCACGCATTTTAGTGATATCTGCATCGGGATTGTCCGAGTCGGGAATTTGGGAAAATATTTTTCGTGCCTGTTTAATAGATGCGCGTGCTACAGCTGCGCGGCGCAATCCCACAACTTCTTCTAGGCTAGCAGTTGAGTTAAGTGGGCGAAGTGCCAATTCGTTGGAATTCGCTGCCTTCAAATGTTTTGTAATGAGTTGGTCGCATTTTTCAGCATCAATAGCGGTTTTAACATCGGGGTCTTTAGAGTTTTTTACCATGTGCTCGAAATATTTTCTTGCCATGGTAGTGTGTGCTAAATTGAGTCCTGCTTGTAAATAAACTTCTTTTTGACCGACCGTAGCCTTGTCGCTACCTAAGTCTTCAAGGCTCAAACCTGCTTTTTTAAGCGAGGTGTGCATGTCATCATACAGCTTATCGGGATCAATATATTTTTTGGTTTCAGGGTCTTGTGGTATTCCCCTAGAAAGCATTGCATAGCATTTTTGGGCTTTTACCTTATGCCCTAATAGTTCTGCGTCTTCCATTGCATGTTCAACAGCATCTACGGTGGGGTATTTTTCTTTATCGGTTAGAGCATTGAGCGTGTTGCCTGATTGCTTTAAATGGTGCTTAACATTTTTTATATGATCTTGAGGTTCTGCTACGCCTTCGCATAATTCTTCAAAGCGTATTCGCGCACAAACTACATGCGCATGTTTACGCTGGCTTTCTAAAAGATTTTTACGCCCTTTAATATGTTTATTATATTCTGCTTTACTGATAGTTTGAACATCAGGTGTAGGAGTTGCTGTGCTACCGGGTTTAATAGCAAAGTATAAATTGTCATCTTTCCCTATAAGGTTGAGAATATCCGTAACAATTTTATCAGGATCTTTATCGTCCTTTAAAGGCAGATTGCGTTGAGGCGTTGTACTTAAATCTGCAAATAATTTTGCAATTTGTCTGGCTTTTGTATGCGGATCATTAGCATTCATGACTGATTCTTGCTTTTATTGTGAATAAAAAACGCTGCATTATCATAGTGAAAACGCAGCGTTTTTGTGTGAAGTTTTTGTGAATATTAACTTGCGCGTGCAAGTGGCTTAAATTTCAATTTTGTTGGTGTGTCGGCATCGCTGCCTAAGCGGCGCTTACGATCCGCTTCATAATCGGCGTAGTTACCTTCAAACCATTCAACATGGCTGTCGCCTTCAAAGGCCAGAATATGCGTGGCAATGCGATCGAGGAACCAGCGATCGTGGCTGATAACTACCGCGCATCCTGGAAACTCCAGCAAAGCATCCTCTAATGCGCGCAACGTATCCACATCCAAGTCGTTAGTAGGCTCATCGAGCAACAGCACATTAACACCGGTTTTGAGCATTTTGGCTAAATGCACACGGTTGCGCTCTCCGCCCGAAATCTGTCCGACTTTCTTTTGCTGGTCGCTGCCTTTAAAATTGAAAGCCGAGCAATAGGCGCGGCTTTTCATGGTGGTTTTGCCCAACTGTAATTCATCGAACCCATCGGATATTTCTTCCCATACGCTCTTGCTGTCATCGAGTGAATCGCGGGATTGGTCGATATAGCCGAGTTTTACTGTACTGCCTTGCTTTAATTCGCCGCTATCTGGGGTTTCCTTGCCGGTGAGCATTTTGAACAAGGTGGTTTTTCCTGCGCCGTTTGGCCCTACCACCCCTACAATACCTCCCGGAGGTAGACGGAAATTAAGATCATCTATTAATAGGCGGTCACCGTAGCCTTTATTTAAATGATCGGCCTCAAGCACCACATCGCCCAGCCGTTCTCCAGCAGGAATAATGATTTGTGCCACGCCGGAGCGCTTTTCGTTGGCCTGTTGCAGAAGCTTATCATAAGACGCAAGGCGCGCTTTGCTTTTTGCCTGACGTGCTTTAGGCGATTGACGCACCCAATCCAACTCGTGTGCCAATTGCTTTTGGCGGGCAGATTCTTCTTTTTCTTCTTGTTGCAGACGTTTTTGCTTTTGTTCCAGCCAAGAGGTGTAGTTGCCTTCATAGGGATGGCCTTCGCCGCGATCCAACTCCAAAATCCAACCGGTAACATTATCGAGAAAATAGCGGTCATGGGTAATCATCACTACGGTGCCGCTATATTGGCCAAGGAATTGTTGCAGCCATGCGACTGATTCGGCATCCAAATGGTTAGTTGGCTCATCAAGCAGCAGCATATCGGGTTTTTCAAGCAGCAAGCGGCATAATGCCACGCGACGGCGCTCACCACCGGAAAGCTTGCTTACATCGGCATCTTTTGGCGGGCAGCGTAGCGCGTCCATAGCAATTTCTGCCTCGCGTTCGATGTCCCATGCATTGGCAGCATCAATTTTATCCTGCAACTCAGCGGCTTCATCCGCCACTTCATCGGAATAATCCATCATAATTTCATTGTAGCGGGTAACGAGAGCTACTTTCTCTTTCAAGCCCTCCATGATGTTACCAATCACATCTTTACTTTCATCAAGATGGGGCTCTTGTTCGAGATAGCCAATTTTAACTCCTTGCGCTGCCCATGCTTCGCCGCTAAATTCTTTATCTACGCCAGCCATGATTTTGAGCAAGGTGGATTTACCGGCACCATTAGAGCCGATAACACCAATTTTAGCGCCCGGAAAAAAGGACAACCAGATATTTTTTAGCACCTGCTTTCCTCCCGGATAGCTTTTGCTCATATCTTTCATGACATAAATATATTGGTACGACATAACGAATTCTCCTGTTTTGGCGCGGTCAGGCGCAGATAGACAATATGGCCGCCAATATAACGGTTTTTACTGAATCGTGAAGGGTTTTTTGTTATGGTGGTACGATAGAAACATTCTAAACACAGGCAATACCCATGGATATGGAAGTGCTGAACATTCCTTGTATCTATCCCGAAAAAGAAAAGCGCAGCCAGCGCTTTGTCTTCGGCACGCCTCATGATGCGTTTAACCCTCTGCATTTCCAAAGACTTTGGTATAAAATGCGGCATCAGGCGATTGTGCCGCCGGAAATAGTTAAAATTATGAAGCGCCTGCAGGAAATTGCGCAGGGCAGCCGCATTACATTTTGTCAGTTGCTGCAATATGCCATGGACGATCATGGCGATGCGGATACACCCATGGGCGATGCTCAGCGTTTCAGCGAAGAAAACATTATTGATATCGCCAATTTAATTACACAAAAAAATGCGCTGGCCGAACATGAAGATGAAACGGCTTTAATGGCGGATGAAATTATTCAAAACCCATTGCAGCAAGCGTGGCGAAAAGGCGAAGACGCTAAAACACGAAGCATAGATTTTGCAGTGGCGCAAATATTGCCGCAAGGAGCCGAGAAGTCACCGGAAGCTTTGATATTACAATTTTTATTGGCGCTGGAAGGGCGTACACCTGCACAGATTTTGGAAGAAACGGAACGTGAGAATCTTAGCGGATTAACCTATAAAATAAGTTTATATGCCGATTGTTTCGGTAATGAAATTCCACAAGACGTGTTGAAGCGGCTAGATAAGTGGCTGCAAAAGCCTTATGAGTTTCAGGTAAACACTTTGGTTGCGCTTTATGAGCACATTGAGGCGTGGGTAGTAAGCCCGTTACCGCCGCCAATGATCCCCTATAATTTAAGTTCACTGCATTTTGATATGGCGCAATATATCACACCACGCCAAAGTGATAATGAAGACATGCAATGGGCAGAAGCGTTGCTGGCAGAGGGTGCGGAGTTACCCAGTCCGCTTAAGGCGATAGCTGTGCTGCAGAGCTTAGCAAAGTCAGGCGACAAAAAAGCGCAGGCACGGCTGAAAAAAATCTATGCGGCAATGGCGGGCTAACGCCGTTTTTCAAAGAATTCTTTTAAATAAGCGGTGGAAGTTTCTGCGGCTACTCCCCCCAGAATTTCTGGTTTGTGGTGGCAGGTGGGCTGGTGAAATATACATGGCCCATGATCTACGCCGCCTCCTTTGGGGTCGAATGCGCCAAATATCACCCGCCGTAATCGTGCAAAGCTTATAGCTGTGGCGCATAGGGGGCAGGGTTCTAAGGTGACATATAAATCGCAATCAGGCAATCGGGAGGAGTGGCGGATCTGGCATGCGCTGCGGATAACCAGTATTTCTGCGTGGGCGGTGGGGTCGCAATCGACCTCGGTGCGGTTGCCAGCACTGGCAAGTACTTCGCCATGTTCGTCTACTAACACAGCGCCAATTGGCACTTCGCCATGTGTAGCAGCTAGACGCGCTTGCTCAAGCGCAAGATCCATATAATGTTTTTTTGAGTTATTCATATTATAAAGCAATTGAGAACTATGCCCACACTTCTTCTAGCTTGTCCGAGTAGAAGCATAGTGCCTGTTGGTATTTTAATATGTTCTCGTCATGAGTTGTGTTCAATAGTAGCTTAATAAGCTCGCCCATCGCATCATTTGTGCAACCTAAATTGAATAGGGTGAGTGTCCGAAAAATTTTCAGCGCATTATTGCTGGGAAATGCCTCAATAGCCTCATCAAGTAAATTTAGCGATTTTTGATACTCACCAATACAGCGATATGTGCTAGCTAGCCCCAACATGGCGTCTTCTTTGCCTGTGTTCAGGTTGTTGGACAACGCCTTTTCATAAAAGAAAACCGCCTTGGATTCTTTTCCCATGCGGTCTAGTGTCCATGCTAGCTGATATAAGATATCTGGGTTGTTAGGCTGTTCTTTTAATAGTGCTTCGAATATTTCATAAGCTTGCTCTAAGTGGCCGTCATTGCGAAGTGCAATAGCATTTTTTAACTGCGCATTCATGGCTATTTCTTAGATTTATCGGAGGTGGTTTTCTTTTTTTGCTTTTTGCGAAATGCGTCAAGGGTAACTACTTCACCGGTGGTTTGTTCTTCATCGCTTTTCTTTTTGCTTTTTGACTTGCTTGGTGGCGGAGCGAAATCTTCTTCTTCGAGGCGTTCCAGCAAATCTTCTTCGCCGTCAAGCAGTTCTTCCATCAGCTCATCATCGATAAAGGTATGGAATTGCAAACCAAATTTCACACTGGGGTCGGCAAAGGCGCTCATGGACTGGAAAGGAACGACCAATTTCTCCGGCACATTATTAAAGCTCAGGGTAATAGCAAATTTTTCTTCATCAATTTTTAAATCCCAAAATTGATGCTGAAGCACGATGGTCATTTCATGGGGATGCTTTTCTTTCAGCGCCTCGGAAATTTTCACACCTGGAAAATCGGTACGGAATGAGATGAAAAAATGATGTTCTCCGGGCAATCCAGAAGTAGAAACAGCTTCCAAAGCTTTGCGCACCACATCGCGCATGGCTTGGTCGATTAGTCCGGGAAAATCAATGTAATCTTCGTCATCATCATGCATAAATCGTAACTTTTCTTTAGCTTCCAAAATTCGCTTCCAAAATTCAGTAGGGGGCTTCTGTTGCCCGGTGCCCCCCAAACCGCGTTTACAACTGAGCTTTACGCCCGCCTAATTAGGCAGCGGCGCGAGCTGCTACGACTGTGTTGTCGTTAGCTGCAACAAGAGCAACGTTATCGTTGGCATCTATAAAGTTTTGATCTTTTTTACGACAGCATCCTGTCGGGTAAAAGTGATTCCTTTATCACACGTGTCGATCCTGTTTCGCCCCCATAGAAAGGTTGCACCATAAAGAACCTAATGTTCCAAAGCATGAGCAACAAAAATAAATGGTGGAGGCGCCGGGCACTGCCCCCGGGTCCAACGAGCTTATTCCAAACCTCAGTTTATTACCATAGTTAGCAAGCTAACATTGCTAATATAGGGAACTGGAACGGTTTTGTGAAGGGGGTTGCTGTGGAAAACTACGAAAATACCAAGATTTTTTATTATCTGTGAGGATTTGCGCTTGCCTTTGCGTGGTAAACCTTGTCTAAAATTAGGCAGAGGCAGGATAATAACTTTGAACATGAGGTATGCAGAATATGGCTCTCAGCGCGCAGCAGCAAGCAGAAATTAAAGAAGTACGCAGCGAAACCCGTCACACATATCGCGATATTTCCGAAGAACTTGAAGCAATATTATATCAAGCCATCCCTGTGCTGGATCATGGATTTATCCGTGTGATTGATTATATGGGTACGGATGCCGCTATCGTGCAAGCAGCGCGTGTATCCTATGGTAAAGGCACAAAAAAAACCCGTGAAGATGCTGGCTTGATTAATTATCTTTTGCGCCATCGCCATACCACGCCATTCGAAATGTGTGAGATTAAATTGCACATAAAACTGCCTATATTCATAGCGCGGCAATGGATTCGCCATCGCACTGCAAATGTAAATGAATATTCCGGCCGTTATTCCATATTAGATCGTGAATTTTATGTGCCAGCCCCCGAACAACTCGCTTCGCAATCTTTGTCAAACCGCCAAGGGCGTGGAGATGTGCTGCAAGGAGAGGAGGCTGCACGGGTGCTGGATATTCTTAAATCCGATGCGCAACAATGCTATGACCACTATCAGGAAATGCTCAATGAAGATGAAGTGGGCAATATGCGCGATGAAAACAAGGAAGGTTTGGCACGTGAATTGGCGCGCATGAACTTGCCGGTGAATTTCTATACGCAATGGTATTGGAAAATTGATTTACACAATTTCATGCATTTTCTTGCATTGCGCGTGGATGATCATGCGCAATATGAAATTCGCGTCTATGCGCAAGCGATGCTGGATGTACTCAAAAAATGGGTGCCCACAACCTATGAAGCATTTATGGACTATCGTGTAGGGGCGACCGAAGTTTCGAAAAAGGGAATGGATGTAGTGCGTCGACTGCTTGCGGGAGAAGACGTTACCGCCGAAAATAGCGGTATGAGCAAACGCGAGTGGTCAGAATTAATGGATTCTCTGGAATTGAAGTAAAATAAATCAAATTTTATTAATATTTAATCCTTCTTGCGTGACCGGATTATTACAAAATACGCCGTCCGGCAACAGCTGGAGCGGCGTATTTTTGTGTTTCGTTAATCGATAAAATTTTAGGAAGATATTGCGTAAATTAACTATTTGTTAATAGCAAGCATGGTATTTTAAAGCATAGAAAAACGTGAAAAAACGGTTATTGGGAGAATCCCTATGCTACGCAAGATGGTGGCTTTGCATAAAAATCAGGAAGGCGCCACGGCAATAGAATTTGCAGTGGTTGCGCCCGTATTGTTTTTATTGATATTCGGTATTATTGAGTTTGGTATTTTGTTTGCAACACAAAGCGCACTAGAAGGTGCAACCAATAGTGCCGCACGCACTTACAAAGCACAAGCGCGGGACGGCAATAAGGGAGCCGATGCGGGTACCATTCATAATTTAATTACCCAATATTCCGGCGGATTAGTAATGCCCGGAAGCTTGCGTGTTGTAGCAAAGCGACTTGCTAATTGGGGAACTAGCTCGATGCCAAAAAATTCGAAAAAAAATCGCGGTAGAACGGGTGGTACTGGAGATATTATGCAGTATCGAATTTATTATGACTATGAAATAAAAACACCGTTTCTCAGCAAAATAATGGGCGGAAAGCGTGGGGTAATGGCGCTTCAGGCTTCAACAGTAGTGCAAAATGAACCCTCTATCGGCGGCGGCGCTTAAATACCAACAACCGTTATAGTTGATTATTATGAAAAAATTAATTAATAAAAAAATACAATCGTTTATACAGGATAATCGTGGTGTTGCTTACATCGAGTTTGCCGTGTGTTTGCCGTTTTTACTGCTGCTATTTGCAGGGTCGGTAGATCTAACCCGACTGATTTTGTTGCATCAAAAAGTAGAAAAAGCGGTGTTTACTGTAGGTGATTTGGCGACACAGCTACAAGTTGAAGATGGCGTATGTGCAATTGTGGCCGGCTGGGAAGATACCGTGGTAAAAGACATTTTACTGCCATTTAAATATTCGCCTGGCGAGTATTCCTTCGTTATGAGTTCGGTGTTAGGTACTTCTTCCGGCGGCGGAGGCGGGGCGGTTCGTGATATGATAGAGTGGCGCTATAACCCCGGTGGCCAAAGCGAGATTGGCGCATATTCCAACCCGTATCAACAGCGCGCCACCTTGCCGCCTACCATACGGGGATTGGATCAGGATGAGCGTGTAATTGTTACTGAGATGAATTATACCTTTACCCCTATATTCCCCGTGATGTCTACAATTACGTCTCAGGACTTTCGAAAAGTAAGTTACTTCCGCTCCCGTGTAAGCACAGGCCGCGAAGGACGTGAATCAGGAGTATTGTCGGGATGTTAACTCGCAGTAGAAAAATAATAAGAATGCAAAGGCAGGTATGAAATGAAAATATTTCATCAATTATCCACCCAACTATCCGTATTGGCAAAAGAAGAAAAAGGGGGCGTATTGCCGCTGGTGGGACTGGCATTTACTGTATTAGTGTTGTCTTCCGGCTTTGCAATTGATTACACCCGCGCACAAATTGTTAAAGAACGATTGCAGTGGGCGGTAGATGCGGGCGCGTTGGCAGGAGCAAAAAAAGCACCCAGCGGAAATATTGGTAATGTACAACAAGAAGCCATTGATTACTTTCGGGCAAATTTCCCTGAGGGCTATATGGATACCCGTGGGGGCAATATAAGTGCTCAATGGATAGATACTATAAATGGACAGGGCGACGGGGTGCGCTTCACTGTATCTGAAATGGTAATGGAAAACTACTTCACAGACTTTCTGGGTATTGACGATATGCTGATCAGTGCGACGGCAGATGTGAATACTTTGCCGATTAATCCGCTGGATTTAGTGATTTCAATAGATGTCAGCGGCTCAATGGCGTGGCGGGATAACACCGGAGCTACTTGTTTGTCTGGTAGCGCTGTGCCACCAGTATGTAATACGGGTATTAGCCGCATTGCCAATGCCAAGGCTTCGATGGTATCTTTAATAAATATGCTGCAAGGCCCCAATACACGCTTTGGTATTGTTCCATGGGATCAGAAAGTAAACGCAGGAGGAATTCTTGCTGCCGTTCCCGCAGGCGATCAGATGGTTGCACCTGATGTGGTTGGCTTGGGTAATGCAGGCTTAGCTGGTAGTGAATGTGCGAGCCCCGTTAGCACCTATTGCGCAGAAACAATTACGCCTATGACATATCTTACTTCCAATGTAGGGACAGTAAATGCTGCAATTAATGGGTTGGTGGTGGACGGTGATACGGATGGAGCGCTTGGTATGATGTGGGCGGTACGCCAATTTGAAAACACACATTTAGGCGGATGGGCTGGCTGGCAATTGCCAGCAGAGAATAAAGCCATTGTTTTCATTACCGATGGGTTTAATACACGTTATTATGACAACCCTCCATTTACAGATTCCGGTGATCCAACCATACGCCCCGCTTCCAATGCGCAGCAACTGGTATGGTGCGATTATGCAAAAAACACTTTAGGTGCAACGATATATACCATTGCATATAATATGCCCAATCCACCGTCTGACCCTCGTATGATAGCGGCTTATAATACTTT
>JAKUPQ010000034.1:0-4819 GCA_022450665.1 Alphaproteobacteria bacterium
TTTGGCATTGCGCAAATTTATACCAGCAACCGTCGCAACAAAAATTCGCCAAGCGCCTTGTTGCAAATAGCTTTGCTGATACGGTTTTTTTCTGCAGCACTGGCGCGGAAGCCGTAGAAACCGGAATTAAAATGATACGCAGGCATTTTCATGCTAAGGGGGAAGCGAAATATCGCATAATCACCTTAGAAGGTGCGTTTCATGGTCGCAGCTTTGCAGGTATATCTGCAAGTGGGCATCCCAACGCAGTGGAAGGCTACAGCCCGCTTTTGGATGGGTTTGATAAAGTGCCGTTTAACAATTTAAGCGCTTTGGAGCAAGCCATAACCCCGTCAACAGCAGCAGTGCTATTGGAACCGGTGCAAGGTGAGGGAGGCATACGGGTGTTACCAAGCAGCTATTTACGGGATGTGCGCGCAATTTGTGACAAGAAAAATATTTTGATGTTTTTGGACGAAGTTCAGTGCGGCATGGCACGTACAGGTAATTTATTCGCCCATGAAGCATCACGCATCCAGCCGGATTTGATGGCTATTGCCAAAGGCATAGGCAATGGTTTTCCCCTTGCGGCGCTGCTTGCCACAGAAAATGCTGCTTCAGGAATGACGCCTGGCAGCCATGGCTCTACTTATGGCGGTAATCCGCTGGCTATGTGTGCAGGCAATGCAGTATTTGACGTGCTGGAAGATAAAGCTTTTTTATCACAAGTGAAAAAAAACAGCGCTTATATTATGGAGCGGCTAAAGCATTTGCAAAACAGCTATCCGCAGGTGATTAAAGAGGTTCGTGGCGTTGGACTAATGTTGGCAATTGTAATGTACGACACGGTAGACTATCGCAAATTTGCCGAGGAATTACGCCATAAAGGATTGCTAACCGCACCTGCTGTAGCGGCGCAGGTTATTCGTTTGTTGCCTCCGCTTAATGTCAACGCTTCAGAGTGTGATGAAGCTATTTCGCTGTTGGATGAAGCATGTTTGAAAATTCAAAAAATAAGTGAGAAAAACTCATGAGCGAAATCGATGAATCCTACAGAAACTTTCTGGATATACGCGATATTTCGAGTAAAGACTTACGGCATATCGTGGCGCATGCAAAGCAACTCAAGCAGGAGCGACAAAGCGGTGTGCCACATAATGCCGCGTTGGCAGGAAAAATTTTGGCAATGGGATTTGAAAAACCTTCTACCCGCACCCGCGTTTCGTTCGACGTAGGCATGCGCGAGTTGGGCGGATCGGCTCTGTTTTTGAGCAAGAATGATATTCAAATGGGGCATGGGGAATCTATTCCCGATACAGCAAAGGTGTTATCACGGTTTGTAAGTGCAATTTTGCTGCGATGTCACGGGCACCATAACTTGCTTCACCTTGCGCATAATGCAACGGTGCCGGTAATTAACGGACTAACAGATTATAACCACCCTTGCCAAATAATGGCAGATATTATTACATTTGAGGAATTTAAAGGTGATATCTCAGGTAGAACTATAGCTTGGGTAGGTGATGGTAATAATGTAGCAAATACTTGGATTGCCGCTGCACAGCGCTTCGGTTTTGTGTTAAAATTAGCATGTCCGAAAAGCCTGTTGCCATGCGAAGAGACCGTAGCTTGGGCGCAAAGCAATGGCGCTAAGATAGAGCTAACTAGTGATGCACAAGAGGCGGTTGCAGGCGCAGATGCGGTAGTGGCAGATACATGGGTGTCTATGGGGCAAGACGATGCCGAGCAGCGCAAGGCCCTGCTGGCGCCTTATCAGGTCAATGATGCGCTGATGGCATTTGCCGACCCGCAGGCGATATTTATGCATTGCTTGCCAGCGCATAGAGGTGAAGAGGTGACAAACAGCGTAATAGATGGAGCGCAATCGGTAGTGTTTGATGAAGCAGAAAACCGACTGCATGCGCAGAAGGCAATCTTGCTATGGTGCTTTAAGGTAATATAATAAGTTATTGGAAAATTGATGATTAAAAAGGTTGAGGCTGGTAACGATAACTACACGCATTTTGCTGATTTTTATCAGCCTTTTTTGATTGATGAATGCCGTGTAAAAGGAAATTTCATTCGCTTGGGCGAGGCAATGGATATCATTTTGTCGCGGCATGATTATCCGGACAGCATTTCTCAGTTATTAGCCGAACAAACCGTTTTGGCATGTATGCTTTCAGGGAATTTGGAAGAAGGCGGTTCGGTAACCATGCAAGCCAAAGGTTCTGGCGAAGGGCCAGTGAATTTTACCGTGGTAGAAATTAAAGCCAATGGCGATATGCGCGGCTATGCCGAGTTAAAAAGCGATGCGCAACAAAAGCTTACTACCTTAAAAGCCGAAAAAGACGAATTGCGATTAAAAGATTTGCTAGGCGAGGGCGGATATTTAGCAATTACCATGACGCCACGCGATAAGTCTCAGCAATATCAAGGTATTGTCTCGGTAGCAGGAGAGGATTTATCGGCGGCATTAACCGAATATTTTACACAGTCCGAGCAAATTCATGTGTCTATTAAAGTTGCTGTAGGCAAAGTGAAAGACATGTCGAATGGTGTAGATAATAGCAAATGGTATGCGAGTGGTATGATGATACAGCGTATGCCCAGCGAAGGTGGAACAAGCGCTAACAAAGTTAAGCTAAATGAAGAGGAAGACTGGAACCGCGCTGAAATTCTGATGAAAACAGTCACTAATGGCGAATTGCTAAACCCCATGCTGCCGCCGCAAACCTTGCTTTCGCGCTTGTTCAACGAAGATGGTGTATGGGTGTATGAACCAAAGCAATTGCATGTGAATTGCAGTTGCTCTCGCGAGCGCATAGAAGACGTGCTGAGCAGCTTTCCTGATGATGATATTGAAGATATGAAGACCGATGAAGGTATTATCAGTGTTAACTGCCAGTTTTGTAATAAAACCGAGGTGTTCAGGCAGGAAGACATAACCCGTATACGTAAGCGCGCAAAAGGATAAGCGTTAAATCAAAATTTCCATAATGGTTTCTTTATGCCATTAAGCTAAGTATTGCCCATGATAAAATTTAAAGGGTGTCCCATGCGCGCAACATTATTCGTATTGACTATTCTGGCACTTACTGCCAGCCCCGCTATTGCACAGCAATATGCTACACAGCAAAAACCCGCTAAAGAAAAGCCTGATTGGCTTGTGGGTTTGGGGGCGGGGGCGGTTGTTGCACCGGCATTTGAAGGATCAAACGATTATAACCTAATGATTTTTCCAGATGTGCGTGTCACTTATAAAGATAAATTTTTTGCCTCGGTGCCTGAGGGAATTGGCTATAACGTCATAAACCAAAACGGTTGGAGAGCAGGGCCAATTGGTAAAATTCGCTGGGGCAGGGAAGAAGATGGCGGCAGCCCGTGGCGGGTTGCAGGGCCAGAAACCAGTGCTTTACGTGGCTTAGGCGATGTAGATACTGGTTTCGAGATGGGGGTGTTTGGCGAATATACATGGCAGCATCATTATGCCACCAAGCTGGAATTGCGCCGTGGTGTAGGCGCTCATGAAGCGTATATCGTTGATGTAGATATGAAATATAAAAATAAATATGGTGACATCGGCTATGCTGTTGGTCCCCGCCTTACCTGGGCAAGTGAAGATTATCATGATACCTATTTCGGAGTGAATGCCGCTCAGTCAGCGCGCAGTGGTTTGGTGCGCTACAATCCTGATAGCGGTGTTGTGTCCTATGGGCTTAGCGGGTTTGCAACTATGCCAATTACCGAGCAATTACGGGGCAATTTATTCGCAGGATACGATTTGATGGGAAGTGAACCATCGGATTCACCACTTATTGATCAGCGTGGATCTGAGCACCAATTCATGACGGGTGTGGGTGTAACCTATTACTTTGGGTTTAACTAAACTTATCCCCAGGTTATCCACAGCGCACTGTGGATGAATCAAGCAATTAGCTGAACGCTAATAGCTTCTGCAAAAGCAAGCTAAAAAAGTATGATTTACCCCGTTGTCATCTACGAAAACGGGGTGTATGTATGTTGAACCTCCAGATAATGATAATCACAAAATTGGTTGAACGTATATGCCCCGAGTTAATGTTAAAGACAAACGTAAGCAGCAGCTTATTGACGCGAATATTGCTTCTATCGCAAAGCGCGGCCTTTCGGAAACCACCATTGCGCATGTATCGCAAGGGGCGGGAATGTCGCGGGGCATTGTGAATTTTTACTTCACCACTAAAGAATCCATGATGCAGGAAACCTGCCAATATCTGGCCGATGAATACGTATCCACTTGGGAGCGCGCCTTAGAAAAACACAGTGGCAACACATCAGAGGCAACATTGCGCGCTATTGTGGCGGCGCATTTTACCAGCAGCGTGTGCAATCAGAAAAAACTGGCCGTATGGGTAGCGTTTTGGGGGCATGCCAGCTCACACAAACCATATCAAAAAATTATTGCCGCATGCGATGCTGCATTCGATAGTAAAATTCGTGAAATTTGGTCGCAAATGGAAAATGTACAGCTAGAGGCCGATGTATTTGCATATGAGATTCATGCGCTGATTCGTGGCTCTTGGCTGAACTTTTTACTTTCATCGCAAGCATCAGAGCGCGATGCACTGGCTGCCAAATGTGATGCATTTGTTAGCCGTTCAATAAGCAATGTATCCGCCGCTGCAAATAACCTGGTTGCTTCATCAGATGCAGAACAAGCACCTGTGGCTAATAATGTCACCGATCTTGCAACCGCCAAAAGCGAAAAAACGGCCGCTAAGAAAAAAGCAAAACATATTAAAGAAGAAAAGACTGCATATTGTGATTTATTTGCTTTAGGAAAATAAATTTGCACATT
>JAKUPQ010000034.1:4829-25139 GCA_022450665.1 Alphaproteobacteria bacterium
TCATCAAAAACCGCACATAACTCGTCTGTTTGCGGTTGATGGATACGAGCAAAACTCTTAATATATCTCCATTATTAGTTCAACATGCCCAACAGGCGGGAGGTGGTCATTTCTGCGACCGAGACACCATTGCTGGATACAGTAAATATTCCTGCAGATATGCGGGAGTTATCGAACGAACAGCTCAAACAGCTATCCACAGAATTGCGTCATGAATTGGTCGAAGCCGTTTCGCAAACCGGTGGCCATCTTGGCGCAGGGCTTGGTGTGATAGAGCTTACGGTTGCCCTCCATCATGTGTTTAATACTCCCCGCGATAAAATTATCTGGGATGTCGGGCATCAATGTTACCCACATAAAATATTAACTGGTCGTCGCGATCGTATCCGTACATTACGCCAACCTGAAGGGTTGTCGGGTTTTTGCAAGCGTGATGAGAGCGAATATGACGCTTTTGGTGCAGGACATAGCTCAACTTCTATTTCTGCAGGCTTAGGCATGGCCGTGGCGCGGGATTTAGCAGAGCAAGACAACGAAATAATTGCGGTTATTGGCGATGGCGCAATGAGCGCTGGCATGGCGTTTGAGGCGTTGAACAATGCTGGGCATCTGGGCTCACGTATGATCATTATTCTTAACGATAATGATATGTCTATCGCCCCGCCAGTGGGGGGGATGAGCGCCTATTTATCGCGTTTGATTTCCTCGCATTCCTATCGCAGTTTGCGGCATATTGCTAAAAACGTGGCGAATAAATTCCCCGAGCCCCTCATGCGTGCAGCGCGCCGCGCCGAGCATATTGCCCGTGGCATGGCGATGGGTGGCACTATGTTTGAAGAGCTGGGTATATATTACGTTGGGCCAATCGACGGGCATAACCTCGACCATTTACTGCCTGTGCTACGTAATATCCGCGATGAGAAAAAAAGTGGCCCCGTATTGGTGCATGTTGTTACCCGTAAAGGCCACGGATATGCACCGGCAGAAGCTGCAGATGATAAATATCATGGCGTAGGTAAATTTGATGTGGTGTCGGGTAAGCAGCAAAAAACTACACCCGGTGCGCCCAGTTACACCAAAATATTTGGCGAGTCGCTGGTGCAAGAGGCGTTGAAAGACGATAAAATCGTGGCAATTACCGCAGCGATGCCTTCTGGAACAGGCGTAGATATATTTCACAAAACATTTCCACATAAAGCATTTGATGTGGGTATTGCCGAGCAACATGCCGTGACCTTTGCAGCGGGTTTAGCAGCAGAAGGCTACAAACCATTCGTAGCGATTTATTCCACATTTTTGCAACGTGCTTATGATCAGATTGTGCATGACGTAAGCATTCAAAAACTTCCTGTAAGGTTTGCCATCGACCGCGCTGGGCTGGTAGGGGCAGATGGCCCAACCCACGCAGGTGCATTTGATGTTGCCTATCTATGCACATTACCGCATTTGGTGGTAATGGCCGCCGCCGACGAAGCGGAGCTTACACATATGGTTGCCACCGCAGCAGCACATGATAATGGGCCAATAGCATTTCGCTATCCACGCGGGGAAGGTACGGGTGTGCAGTTGCCTGAGGTGGGAGAGATTTTGCCGATAGGTAAGGGGCGTATAGTAAAAAAAGGCAATAAAATTGCAATTTTGTCATTTGGTGCGCGGCTTACAGAGGCGCTAAAGGCCGCTGATGCACTGGAAGTAAAAGGACTTTCTACAACCGTGGCCGATGCACGTTTCGCGAAACCGCTGGATGAAGCCCTCATCAAAAAACTTGTGCAAACCCATGATGTATTGCTGACTGTAGAAGAGGGTGCGGTAGGAGGATTTGGATCGCTCGTTACCACACTTGCAACAGAGCGCGGCTGGCTGGATAACGACAAACATGCCCGTATCCGCCCGTTATATTTGCCCGATAGTTATATTGCCCAAAATAAGCCTGATGTCATGTATGATGAAGCCGGACTTAATGCCAGACAAATTGTAGAAGCGGCATTAACCGCCTTAGAAAACACCTCCATGGCCGTGATTGAAGGTGGCGCGGGTAACGCACAATGAATCTGCATGTAATCTCGCCTGCGGAATTGCAATTCAACAATAGAATCTATCGCTGTGCCATTGGAAAAAATGGATTTATTCATAGTAAAATAGAAGGGGACAACTGCACGCCCGTGGGGACTTTCGCTCTGCGCGAATGTTGGTGGCGTGAAGATAAGCTGGCAAGAACGCCAAAAACAGCGCTGCCTCTGCGCAAAATATCATTAAACGATGGCTGGTGCGATGCTCCTGCTGATGAGTATTATAACCGCCATGTGACATTACCCTTTGCGACAAGCCACGAAAAATTATGGCGCGAAGACAATGTCTATGACGTTATTGTGCCGTTAGGCTATAACGATAACCCGATAGTAGCAGGTAAGGGCAGCGCTATATTCATGCATGTTGCCAAGCCAGAATATGAGGGGACAGAAGGGTGTGTTGCGCTGGCACTGCCAGACCTGCTGGAAATTTTATCGTGTATAGACCTAACCAGTAAAATTATCATTGCGCCTGCCGAATGATTTGCTGCGTTGCAACGGGCATTTTTACTTGCATTTCACCCTTTAGCGGCTATGTTACGGCTGATAAAAATACACGCGTATTACTAACCGATGAAAGATTATGTACATGGCGATGACCACCGTGGCTTCCGATACCGAACAGGATTATAAAGTTGCCGATATTTCATTGGCAAAATGGGGACGCAAAGAAATTAATCTTGCCGAAACCGAAATGCCAGGGTTGATAGCCCTTCGTGAAGAATATGGAATTGCGCAGCCCCTCAAAGGCGCACGTATTGCTGGTTGTTTGCATATGACCATTCAAACCGCTGTGTTAATCGAAACGCTTACTGCCCTTGGTGCTGAAGTGCGATGGAGCAGTTGTAATATATTTTCTACGCAAGATCACGCCGCTGCTGCGATTGCCGCTTCGGGCGTACCGGTTTTCGCGTGGAAAGGGGAAAGTGATGAAGAATATGAATGGTGCGTAGAGCAAACCATCCACGGCCCAAACGGCTGGACACCTAATCTGTTGTTAGATGATGGGGGCGACCTCACCGTTATTATGCACGAGAAATACCCAGAATTGATGAAAGAGTGCCGTGGGGTTTCTGAAGAAACCACCACTGGTGTGTTGCGCTTATACGAAATGCAGAAAAATAATAGTCTGTTGGTGCCTGCAATTAATGTAAACGATTCGGTTACTAAATCAAAATTCGATAATCTTTATGGTTGCCGCGAAAGCCTGCCGGATGGTCTGAAACGTGCTACTGACATTATGATTGCCGGTAAAGTTGCCGTTATTGCAGGATTTGGCGACGTAGGCAAAGGGTGTGCTAGCTCTTTACGCAGTCAAGGTGCGCGCGTTATTGTGACTGAAATTGACACTATTTTTGCGCTGCAAGCCGCGATGGAAGGCTATGAAGTCGCCACCATGGAGGAGGCTGCCGCACAAGGAGATATTTTTGTGACGGCAACCGGCAATCTGGATGTGATTACCGTTGACCACATGCGCAAAATGAAAGATCGCGCTATTGTGTGCAATATCGGCCATTTTGATAGCGAAATTCAGGTGGCGGCACTGCGTAACTTCAAATGGTCCGAAGTAAAACCACAAGTGGATGAAATTGAATTTCCTGATGGTAAGCGTGTGATTCTTCTTGCCAAAGGGCGTTTGGTAAACCTTGGCTGCGCTACCGGACATCCCAGCTTTGTTATGAGCGCATCTTTCACCAATCAGGTGTTGGCGCAAATAGAGCTATGGTGCAACCATATGGATTATGAAAATAAAGTATATACATTGCCTCGTCATCTTGACGAAAAGGTAGCGCATTTGCACTTGAAAAAAGTAGGTGTGAAGCTCACCAAGCTTACTGAAAAACAAGCACGTTATATTGGTGTGGAAAAAGAAGGCCCATTCAAGCCTGATCATTACCGCTACTAAGCACTTGCATAAATAAGTAAGGGTCTGTTGCAAGCAACAGACCCTTACTCTCACAACAACCAGAGGTTATCAGCGGGGCTGATTCGGGTTGTTTTGATTGCGTTTATCTTCGTTGATATCACCTTTTCCGGTACGAGAACCTTCTTCCATGCGCTGTGATTTGCGCTGTTGGTCGAGGTTAGCGGAATCTTTTGGGTTGTTTTGTGATGGGTTATTATTAGGCATGATAATTCCTTTCAAGGCAGTTTCATAAAATATTGTTTAGGTAAAACTAAAGAATATTATGGTCATCAGGAGTGAGGGAATGAAGTGCTATGCTCCGGATTCACGCCCCTGATGACCATGAATCTGAGCTTAGCCTGCCCCGTATAAATTAGCGCATGATCACCTTTGGATATTTCATAAACTTTACGTAAGATCAATTCAGTAGCAATTAGAAACATTTTGCTACTTGGCACGAGACGCTATAATCGGTTAAGCTGTGCTGGATGCATTCGCATTTTGCACTCGCGTTTTCTGAAGGAACATCATGCCAGATTGGCTGACAACAGTTTCTACACTATTAGCTGGTACCGGAATTGGTCTGGTTGCTGCACGTAGCATGTGGCAAACCACATTGGATAATGGTAAGCCCCCTGCATGGATTCCAGAAAAAATCGCCGGCACATATTTCCGTAATATTGAAAAAAGCCAACAGGAAATCAAACGCACACGGCTGGAAAATGAGAATTTACGCCGTGAATTGCGGCAGTTTTCATCGCTGCTCAATCTTTCCCCGTTTCCGGTATGGCGGCGTGATGAAAATCTTATGGTGCAATATTGTAACCTTACCTACACGGCGATGCTGGAAGATGTGCCTGAGCGTATTTTGGAAGAATATGGCATGGAGCTTAGCCAATCGGCGCGTAAACTGGCAGAAAAAGCGCTGGAAAATAAAGATCTTACTAGTGAATCTCGCCATTTGATTATTGAAGGGCAGCGTAAGCAATATAATATATACGAAATGCCCGACAACGATTTGGGTGGCACCATTGGTTTTGCCATAGACACCACAGAGCGAGAAAGAGTAGAAGAAGATTTACGCCGCCACAATCGCGCACATTCTGATTTGCTCGAAGCATCCAACATGGCCACGGCAATATTTGACACGAATCGTCAGCTCAAATTTTATAACAGCGCATTCGTATCACTATGGCGCCTCGATAAAAACTGGCTGGATGAAGAGCCTTCATACACCGAAATTATTGAACATCTGCGTGAAAAGCGCCGTATGCCAGAAGTATTGAATTTTCAACAATTTAAACAACAGCGCATACGTTTGTTTACCGATTTAATGGAAACATATGAAGAAATCCTGCACTTGCCTGATGGTAGAATTGTACGCTTGCTTGTTATTCCCCATGCGTTAGGTGGGTTGATTTTCTCGTTTGAAGATGTGACCGATAAACTGGCGCTGGAACGTTCGTATAACACTCTGATTGCAGTGCAGCGTGAAACATTGAATAACCTGCATGAGGGCGTAGCTGTGTTTGGAGAAGATGGACGCTTGCGGCTGAGTAATCCCATCTATCAAAAATTATGGGGGCTGAACGAAAATTTTCTGGAAAGCGATCCGCATATAGGTGAAATTCTCGATAAAACTCAATCTTATTATACCTATCAGCATTGGGGAGAGTTTAAGGAACGCATGATAACACAGTTGCATGTGCGTAAAATGAACTATCAGCGTATTGAGCGTAGCGATGGATCCGTTATTGATTGGAGTACCGTTCCATTGCCTGATGGCGCTACGCTTATCACCTATTTTGATGTGACCGATTCAACGTTGGTAGAGCGTAGCCTGATAGAGAAAAACGAGGCATTGCGTGAGGCAGATCGTCTAAAAACTGAGTTCTTGCTGAGCGTGTCCTATGAATTACGTTCACCGCTAACCTCGATAACAGGGTTTGCTGAAATTCTTAAAGAAGAATATTTTGGCGAATTGAATGAAAAACAGCGCGAATACCTAGAGGCAGTGCATGATTCTGCAAGTCAATTGGGGCAGCTTATTAATAATATTCTGGATTTGGCGAGTATTGAGGCGGGTTATATGCGCCTCGAAATAACCGATTGTAACATCACTACTATATTAAACGATGTATTCTCGTTGTTTAAAGAGCGCGCTAAAAATAATGAGGTGGAACTGGTCTTAAAATGTCCTAAAGGCATTGGTATCATGCAGGCGGATGAAGCGCGGATTAAGCAGGTATTGTTTAACTTGCTGAACAACGCGCTTAAGTTCACCAAATCAGATGGTTTGATAACTTTAGGTGCAAAGGTCGCCAATGGTGACAATATCGAGCTTTGGGTGGAAGACAATGGCATGGGTATTCCAGAGCAAGAGCAACGCTCTGTGTTTGAGCGTTTTCGTGCAGGGGCAATCCGCACGCAGCGCAGTGGCGCAGGGTTAGGGCTGGCTATGGTGAAAAACTTTGTGGAGTTGCATGGCGGGCGCGTAGAGTTGAACTCGGAGCTGAATAATGGCACGCGTATCAGCTGCTTTATTCCACGTATTCACCCCGCAATTTATACACATGAAACCCTTAAAACTCCAAGTGGGTCGCCATTGGCACAAATTGAGGCCGATGCTAAGAAAAGCAAGAAAGCAAAACGCAGTAGCAAAAAATCCTAGCAACTATTTCTTTTGCTCCAGTCGCTTTTGACGCGCCCCTAAGCGTAAGCGTTCTACAATTCTTCCATTAATCAAATGCTCCTGAATAATTTCTTCTGCATCTTCTTTTGTGGGGCAGTGATACCATATGCCTTGTGGATAAACGACCAGCACAGGCCCCATCTCGCAACGATCCAGACAACCCGAGCTATTAATGCGCGTGGCAGGGAGCTTGAGTTTTTTGCAGCGCGATTTCATGTAGTCACGAACTTTTGCACCACCGCTTGCCTTGCAACTGCCGCGAGGTGCATCTTTGTCGCGCTTGTTTTCACAACAAAACACATGGTTCACAAAGTAATGATTTTGTTTGGAGAATTCTGTGTCGCTCATATTATCTCCTGTCCCAAGGGCCTTTGCGCGGGGCGCGTTGCCAAGGGTTTTTTCGTGGTGTGGCCAAAGTAATTTCTTGTGCTCCGGCATAGTTTTTCAGCGCCCATATTCGCGCTTCTATTGATGGGTGTGTGTCAAATATTCCATAGGCACTTGGTGGGTTTTCGATAAACATCTGTTGTATTTCCGGCGGGGCATCTTCCATTTCTGCGCGACCAGAAATTTTGCGCAATGCTGAAACCATAGCGTCTGGATTTTTTGTAAGCTCCACTGCGCCAGCATCTGCAAGATATTCACGTTTGCGCGAAATTGCCATGCGAATAACGAGTGCCAAAAATGCGCCAATAGCTAAGATTACACTGGCAATTATCATAATTAACAAGGTGTTGCTGCGGCCTCGCCTGGAAAATCCATAATGGCCTGTTCGCAAGAGTGAATTACGTGCCATTTCTGCAAAAAAAGTAATCATGCCTGCGAATATCACTCCAATTACCAGTAATCGCACATCACGATTTATAATATGTGTGAGTTCATGGGCAAGCACAGATTCAAGCTCAGCTTCATCTAAAGTAAGGATAATACCGGCGGTTAAGGTGATAGCATAAGATTTTTCTGATAATCCACTCGCATACGCATTAAGCGCGGGTGTGTCAATAATATACAGCTTAGGCATAATCAAGCCTCGGGAAATGCATAAATTTTCTAACAGGTTGTAAATATAAGGATTTTCTCTGCGGGTAAGGGGACGTGCTCCGGTAGATTTGTTGATAAAGGACTGATGAAATTTCCATGCGATGGCAAACCATATAGCGGTAAAAATCAGCACATAATGCCAACTCTTTGCCACACCAGCAAACCCTAGCTCTATAGCAGAAGGGGCGTTACTTGAGACGGGTGTGCTAAACAATGCATATGCGGCGCATCCAGCCCATAAAAGCACCAGTAATAGTATTGGATAACCAAGCAAAAGCAGCGTGGATTTTATGTTGTTATTCCATATATGCGTTTGCAGTCCAACAGCAGAAAGCGGCATATAACAGATCTCTATAAATAACTATTTGGTAGTTTCTTTGGGTGAGAATGAGACAGATACAGGTTTTTCTAATTCTTCACGGTTGCTGCCAACATCAAACATTTCAGCCGGACTAAAATTAAAGAAATTGGCAACGATATTATTAGGGAACTGCTCTATTGCCGTATTGTATTCACGGGTAGAATTATTTAGAAAACGGCGCGCAGAGGCAATTTTGTTTTCAATATCCCCCAATTCCATTTGCAAGTGGCGGAATTGCTCACTTGCTTTTAAATCCGGGTAGTTCTCGGCCACTGCCATAAGGTTGGTGAGTGCCAGCCCCAGTGCATTCTCGCTATCGGCACGGTTTTTTACCCCCGAAGCGCTCACTGCTTCTGCCCGCGCTTGCGTGACTTGGGTAAACACGGTTTCTTCGTGGGTGGCATAGCCTTTTACTGTCTCTACCAGATTTGGCACTAAATCTGCCCGCAGTTTCAGCTGTACATCAATATCAGCAAAAGCATTCTGACGGTTCTGACGTAATGCGACAAGGCGGTTGTATATCATGATGACAAACACCACAATTACAACGGCACCAACCAGAATAAATCCTAAAATTTCCATGAGTTATACTTGTTTATTAAGGTTTCTATAGATAGTAAACAATGCAATATTTAATGAACTCAATAAGCAAAAAAATCACAATGGGCGATAGATCTATGCTGCCCATATTGGGTAAATATTTGCGAACTTGGCTCAACATCGGCTCAAACAAGCGGCTCAGCGTGTCGTTTACAATATACACAAAGCGGTTAGAGGTGTTTAAAATATTAAACGAAATCAACCAGCTAATAACTATCCATACAATAAGTAGAAAAGAAATTATGCTAAGCGCGTTATAGACCAGCCATACTAAAGGGTGCATTTATATTGCTTCCGTATTAAGTGTCTTGATTTACTGCAGATACAATGAATATACTCGCAATGATATATACAGCAACCATAAGTTATCTATTAAAGGTTTTTTCATGGCATTTCGCACATTCACGCTGCTGGCTGGTTTTGTTACGGCACTGACATTCCCTGTCACCCTCTTAGCGGCAGAAGAAGAGGATTTTATCAATTTTGCTGGCACCCATTGCCGCGCCTTTGTGGCTGAAGGGCGTGCAGATATGGCATTTGTAATGGGTAAAGCGGCGGCAAAATTTTCGCAGCAAGAGATGGAAAGTTTTAACCGTGAATTTGCCCGTAAAATAATAGATGTTTATAATATTGACCCAAATCAAAGCTGTGTGCTGGATGTGCTGAGCATGAAACCAACAGTAGATAAGCATGTAAAAGCTCCGCAACACAAGCGGGAAGCATATCCTAAAGCTAAGCGTGAGGTTGCCGTGGTTGCAGGAGTAATGGGTAGCGTCAATTCACCTGCGCCGGTTTCTGTGGCCTACAGATTAGAACGCGTTGGTGCTAGTCCGTGGGTGATAACTAACATTACACTCAACGGCCAACCATTGGTGGATCGTTATCGGGTCGAATATGAAGCCTTGGCAAAACAAGGCGGAGCTGACGCTGTGCTTGCGAATTTATAAGCCAGAATTTCATGGTGGATTTTGCAAAACACTATGATGCGGTAATTATTGGCGGCGGCCATAATGGCTTGGTATGTGCATTTTATCTGGCGCAAAAAGGTAAGTCGGTTGCGGTATTAGAGCGTCGGCATGTTGTGGGTGGCGCTGCCGTAACCGAAGAGTTTTACCCGGGGTTTCGCAATTCTGTGGCTTCATACACCGTTAGCTTGCTCAACCCAAAAATCATAAAAGATATGCAGCTTTACAACCATGGCTTGCGGATTGTAGAACGTCAGGTGCCAAATTTTATGCCACTGGGTGACAGCAGCTATTTTCTGCCCAGCTATTCCTTAGAGGCAATGCAAAAAGAAGTGGCCAAGTTTTCGGCGCGTGATGCAGAAGTTTTGCCGCAATATTATGCCGCATTAGAAGTGATAGCTCAGCAACTGCGCGAAACCTTGCTGGATGCACCCCCCAATATGGGCGGTGGTTTGAAAGAATTGGTAAAAGCCGCTAAGCTCGCTCTTCGTACGAGTAAATTAACGCTCGATCAAAAGCGTGATTTGCTTGAATTATTCAGCAGTAGCGCAGGAGATTTTTTAGATAAATGGTTCGAAAGTGCACCGGTAAAAGCCTTGTTTGGCTTTGACGGAATTGTGGGGAATTATGCCAGCCCTTATGCCGCCGGATCGGCCTATGTATTATTGCATCATGTATTTGGTGAGGTGAATGGAAAAACAGGGGTATGGGGACATGCCATTGGCGGTATGGGTGCTATTACCCAAGCCATGGCACAAGCTGCACAAGAGCAGGGTGCAGAAATTGCAGTTAATGCTGCAGTAAAAAGAGTCACTGTTGCCAAAAACAAAGTGCAAACTGTGGTTTTGGAGGATGGGCGCGAGATACAGGCCAAAACTATTATTTCAAACATCCATCCTCAATTGCTGTTTTTGAATATGTTGGATGATGCGGTGGTGCCACAGAACTTCAAGCGCCGTATTACCCATTGGAAAGGCGGGGCGGGCACGTGTCGTATGAATGTCGCCTTATCACAGTTACCACAATTCACCTGTAAGCCTTCTGACTGTGTAGAGCCGTTTCACACGGGCGGTATTATAATAGCACCATCGCTTGAATATATGGAACGTGCGTATTTACATGCGCGGCAATATGGCTGGTCGCAGCAGCCAGTGGTGGAAATGCTGATTCCCAGTACATTAGATGATTCACTCGCACCAAAAGGGCATCATGTAGCCAGTTTGTTTTGCCAGCATGTAGCGCCACAGCTTTCCCATGGCCGAACATGGGATGAGTGTCGCGAAGAAGTAGCGGATTTAATGATTGATACGGTTAATCAATATGCACCAAATTTTAAAGCCAGCGTGGTGGGTAGGCAAATTAACTCTCCGCTCGATCTGGAGAGAAATTTTGGGTTAGTCAAAGGCGATATTTTTCATGGCGCTTTATCACTCGATCAATTGTTTAGTGCCCGTCCTATGCTTGGCTATGCCGATTACCGTACGCCGGTTAAGGGATTGTATATGTGTGGTGCATCTACCCATCCCGGAGGCGGCGTAACAGGAATTCCCGGGCATAATGCCGCTAAAGCATGGTTGAGCGACAATTAAAAAACGGCCAAATTTTCATTGGCCGTTTTTTGTTAAATGCTTTGGGGCGAAGGATAAGCTATTTCTTTATCCAGTTTCCGCCTTTATCCATAAAATACGTGCCATGATCCAGCCGTTCAATCAACTTTGCTGCGGCAAGTTTTTCTACTACCGATACAGGCTGGCCATTGCGCGAAGCAATTTTGGCATATTCGTCTTTTCTGGCGCTATTTATGGTGTTAACCAGCGATGCCACATCGCTTGATGGGCTGGAAGAAACTGCGCTGATATAACCATCCAACCGTTCACCCACCAAACCTTTTGCCTTTGCTGAATCTAACGACATGGCAAAAGCCGGAACTGCAGCCACGGAAAGAAGTACCGTAAGTAATGCAAGAATGCGTTTCATAATAAATTCCTTAACAGTCGTGTTAGCAGTGGATTTTAGAAAATAGATGAATTTTCTTCAAATGTATTTTCAAGGTCTTTATCAACTTTCACTCGGATTTCGTGCGAAATATTGACATTGAGGTTAATGGTTATTGGCTTGTCTGGTGTTTCTACTTTTACGGTGGGAGTGCAGGCCGCAGCCGCATATCCAATCATAAGTAAACCGCACAGAGGAACCAGCCGTGAGTGGATAGAATGTGTCATTGCATCAATTGCTCCTGTAAGCGTTCGGGAAGCGTGTAGACATTCATGCCACTTTGCACAATATCCAACAAATTTCCGTTTAAGTTTATATTCAATATGATTTTTTGGCCATTATAAAGTTCAGGGTTGTTGCCTTCTAGGTGCAGCATGACCTCTAACGCATGGGCATCTTTGCTGTTGATGCTCATGGAGAGGACGCTGTAGTGAAAATTTTCTATAGCCGCCAGCAGAATATCGGTTTGCATAGAGCCGCCTTTTTGCAGTGGGCTGTCATCTTGTGGTTTATAGCGTATGATGCCACCCTGTTCGGTGTGAAGCTCTCCATCTATAATCATCGCTTCACGCTCTTTGGTAAATGTTACAGGCAACACGCCTGTGAGTTGGCCTGTAGCTGAAATGCCTTTTTGCAATAGCCCTGATAACAGTTCTTCCAGCGCGATATTTTTTGCAGAAAGCGTAATATCTGGCAATTCAGGCTTATAGATATTCAGCGTAGCACCTCCGGTTTTTAACGTGCCGCCCGCCCAATGCCATGTGCTGGAATCGAAGGTAGCTTTGCCGCTTTTATCCAGCGCAAATTGCATTTGTCCTTTGCTCAGTGGCAAGCCCAGCACAATTTCGTTTATCTTTACGGTTTGCTGGCCGCGACTGGCGGGGGGCACAAGGGATGATAATGAAATATCACCATTTACACCATTCACAGGAATGTCTTTTATCACCGCATCCATATTACTAAACGTTATTCGTCCCTCGCTTTTAATGGCATTTTTGCCTTTTTTGCTAAGGCTACCGCTCGCACTGATTTCACCTTTCACCTGCTGCATCGCCCCACGCAAAACGGGGAAGATCATGTCGGGTTGTAATATACCAGTTTCAAAGTTCATAACGGGTTGCTCAAAATTTAATTTCCAGTCGCCTGTGTTTAATGCGGCATGTACATTAAGGTTTAAACGCCATAATTCGCGCAAATCCTGTATGTGTATTGTACCGTTAATATCCTGCATATCCCTCGCAGGGGTAATTGTGCCATCAATTTTTAAGGGCGCAAAATAGGCTTTCTTAGCGGTGATATGGGTAATGTTTTCTATGTTCATTGCAAACGGCTCTGTTGCAATGCTGCGATTAAGTGAGAAATTGGTAAATAAAAACTCTTCGCCTTTCAGTGGCACACTTGCTTCTGTAATATGTAATGCGCCACTATAATCGGAGTGAAAGCGCATATTACCACTCGCGGTAATAGTTTCACCCTGATAAGGAGTGACGTTAAATGCCATATCTTTAATGGTTACTTGTTTGAACGGCAGTTCGGGTAGTTCAAATTTTGGTTCCGCCACTGGCTTTGTTTCAGTCACTGGATCAGGAGTCTCTGTTTTGGTAGGAAATGCTAAATCCTCCAGTCCCTTTATTGTAAATTGCCCTGTCTTATTTTGTGCTATGCTGGCATGCAGTTTTGACAACTCCAATGTGTTGATTTGACGTGCCAAAACATCTTCCATGCTAAATGTTACATCTATAGTCCCTATTGCCAAATGTGAGGCATCATTAATGGTGGCAGATTGCACATGCAAGGCGTAAATCTCGGCGAGGGTGGGGCGTGTCAGGGTGATATTGGAAAGTGTTACAACGTGGTTCTTCACCGGCATTATTGCCTTAGAAATGTTGATGTTTCCGGTGTAGTCACTGCGTAATGTAATATCGCCGTGCATAGTATAAGCAGCTGCTTCGTACGGCTTAAATGTAATATGGGCGTTGCTCACTTGCAATGTTTCAAAAGGTAAATCCGGCAGTTGAAAATCTTCTTTTTCAGATGGTGAGGGAACGGGAATAATCGGCTCTAATCCCCGTACCGTAATTTGGCCATCTTCGGTCTGTGAAACTACAATATTTAAGCCATCTAATGTGATGTTATTAACTTTTTTATTTCGCAGGTCCTCAATATTGTAGGTAATGATTGCTGTGGTCAGGGCAAGGCTTTCAGAATTACTCAGCCGAAGGTTCTCAACTTTGATTTTATTGGTTGTCAGGTGGGTTATGGCAAATTCTGCTTCTATTCCCTGATTGTATAACCAGGCTTTAAGTTTTTGTTCAAGAAACCGGTCTACCGGAATATATAAAATTGCCATCAATATCCCTGTAATTACTAGGAAAAGCAGGGCGTAGCTGCATGTTGCTATGAGGTTTTTTTTATGATTGCGATTTTTTATGTTGCATTGCGTCATAGCAAGGGTGAGCCTTAATTTGCTTGAAATTGCGGTAGTTTATTGGCTGTAACAATTTTGTCATCATTTTCACATTAGAAATTGTAAGACACTCTGGCCTAAATCCGCTATAGTATTAATAGGCTACTAAAGTGTCCACGTTAAGGGGGCTTAATATAATATCTGGGCAGATAATAACAATAAATACTGTCTTACATGAAACAACTGCGAGTGTTAATGCAAGTAACGCAATACACATGGGGGCAGGATTCCGCTATTCAGCGCATGGACGTGCGCCAACTTGAAAGCGGAGCTCTAGAAGCCTATATCCACGCACCAAGTAATCTTGGGGCAGGGGCACTCGCAAACGTGCCGCGCCAGCTTACCAAAAATGGATTCAGCGCAGTTATAGACAATGTCGAAGATGCAGATGTGCTGCGCGTTGGGGATTTCAAGAAACCAGAAGATCTGGTGAACTCACTTAAAGAAAGTGGATTTGTTAGCGGCAATGCCAAATCTGCTCAGGTAGGTGAAAAAGAACATAAACCATTTACAGAGCAGGTACGCAAGAAAACCGTAAAGCTTGCAGGTGTGTTTGGCATAATTGGACACGCAGCGCTGGGTGCTGTAGGTATATTAGAAAAAGACAATAAGCGCGTTGCCACATCAGGCTTTTACACTGCCGCCACACTTACTTCTGCACTCTACGGTGCAGGTAAAGACGGTGGAGCGGGGCAGGTTATTGATGATATGAAGGGTTATTTGCGCAAACAAGGCGTAGATATTCCACAGGGCGATGACCTCACTCCTGAAGAATTGTCAAAAAAAGGCGGCGTAATAGATACGTTGCATGGATACATCAAAAAACACCCACTTGAAATTGGCAATACCGTTGGCTTAATGGGTAATGTAATGCTGACCTATTCTGGCCTGAGAGGTGGGGATGAAGTGCAGCCTGCTCGTACTGCAGCTGGCCTAGCTTCTATGCTAGGCGCATTAACCGTTATTTTAGTGCAGGAAAAAGATAAGTCTAAAGAAGGCAAATTTGAATGGCCGGGCATGGAAAATGTGCCGGGGGTTGCTGCGCCTGATTTAACCGAAGCAGAACTGGCACATAAAGACGAAAACCGCTCTTTAATTCGCAAAGCGGCAGATTTTGTGCAAGAACGTCCTATGCGGACAACGGGGTTGCTGAGCTTGGGTGGTAACGTTGCTATGTTTGCTGATGCAATCAGCATGGATAAAAAATCAAAAACCAAAGCAGCAAGTTCTAAGCAGCGTTATGAAGTCGCATCGGATGAAGATAAGGTGGCAATTGGCAAAGAAATGCGCCGCGATCAGTTGAACGCGAAGGCTGTAGGGCCATTAGCCTATACCACAGCAGCCACCTATTTGATAGCAACGGCATTTACCAGTTTGTCATCCAAAACAAAAGTTAGCGATTATGATGATAAAGAGATGCTGGGCACTTTGTGCGCTATGTCGGCTAATTTCATTGCAGAACAACCTCCCGAAGTGCGCAATGAGGTAATTGAAAAATCAGCTATTTATCTCAGCAAGCGCGACGATGTTAAAGAATCTAAAGACGAAATTACTGAAATTTTAAATACTAAAATTAATAAACTATCGAACAGCCCATGGACGGCAAAAGTTGCTGCCGAACGTGCGATGATGGCAAACGCTCCGCAACCCGAAGGTATGCAGGTATAATTTGCATGACTCACACACGTGACTGTAATATATTGTTGTAAACTGTTCCTAAAACCCTTAAAAATATCTTCACTCAGAATCTAATGAATTTCATAACAACGCCATGCGTGCATATATAAAAAACAGTAAAATGCTGCATGTTCGGGAGGATATATGCGTTTTTTAACGCGATTTGTCTATTGTGCCGCCGCTATATTGGCGCTAAGCAGTTGCTCCGAAGAAGAAGCCCCGCATAAGCTGAAAGTAGCATGCGGCTCTGTAGGTATAGAATTGAAATTATGTTCGGATGCAGTGAAGCGCTGGTCGGAAGCTAATAACTATCCTGCAGAAATTGTATCGATGCCCGCAAGCGCCTCCGAACGCTTAGCGCTTTATCAGCAATTTTTATCCGCTAAACAATCCTCCATTGATGTATTTCAGATAGATGTAGTGTGGCCGGGTATTTTAAAAACTCATTTGCTGGATTTAAAGCCATTTGTTCCTCAAGAAGAAGTAGATCAACACTTCGAGAGCATTATCAAAAATAATACCGTCGATGGACAATTGCTCGCGCTACCGCTTTATACCGATGTAGGTATCTTGTATTACCGCAAAGATTTGCTGGAAAAATATGACCGTACGCCCCCTAAAACATGGCAAGAACTTACCGTAACCGCACAATATATTCAGGATGCTGAACGCGCAGAGGGTAAGCCGGATATGTGGGGCTATGTATGGCAGGGCAAAGCATATGAAGGCCTCACCTGCAATGCATTGGAATGGGTAAGCAGCAGCGGCGGAGGCAGCTTAGTGCAAGCTGATGGCACCATCACTGTCGCTAATGACGAAGCCGCCGAAGCCATTAATCGTGCGGCTAGCTGGATTGGTACCATTACCCCCCAAGGCGTACTGAACTACAGCGAAGAAGAATCGCGAGGTGTATTCCAATCTGGTAAAGCAGTATTTATGCGCAACTGGCCCTATGCTTGGAGCTTGGCGCAGGGCGAAGGAAGTCCTATTAAAGGTAAAGTCGGTGTCGCCATGATTCCGAATGGTGGCGATCCTGACGATCCACATTCCGGCACACTTGGCGGTTGGGAAATGGGAGTTTCTAAATATTCCAAACAACAAGAAAAAGCAGTGGATCTGGTGCGTTATCTCACCGGCCCTGAAACGCAATATGCCTATGCTTTAGAAGCCAGCTATAATCCTACTATACGCGATTTATATAAAGACCAACGGGTGTTGGATGCACTTCCGGCTTCCGATGTATTATATGATGCGCTATCACGCGCTGTTCCGCGTCCGTCCCGAGCGACAGGACTGCGCTATAACCGCGTATCTTACGACTTCTGGAATGCGGTGCACGCCGTTCTTTCTGGCGACGACAGCGCAAAAGATGAGTTGACTGCAATCAAGAAGCGTTGGCAACGTTTTCAAACGGAGAGTGGCGAGTGGCAGTAAACGAACCCGTAATAGAGCAAAAATCGCTGCTTACCCGACAGCGCATACGCTCGGCGTGGATGTTTCTAACACCCATGATAATTGTGATTATATGCGTAGCTGGCTGGCCATTGGCGCGCACAATCTACTTTTCATTTACCAATGCAACACTGTCAGATATTGACTCCCATAGTTTCATAGGCCTAGATAATTTTATCTATTTGATGCAAGATAAAGAGTGGTGGATTTCGGTTAAAAATACCCTGATATTCACCGGAGCCTCAGTTTCGCTTGAGGTGATTTTTGGAACTATCATCGCTTTGGCGCTCAATGCCCACATGCCCGGTCGTGGATTGCTTCGCGCTTCGGTTATGATCCCATGGGCAATTCCCACCATTGTTTCCGCGCAAATGTGGAACTGGATGTTTAATGATTTTTACGGCGTCATTAATGCTATGATGATGGGTATGGGGCTGATTGATCAGCCATGGGCGTGGACAGCAGATCCGAATTTATCGCTATGGGCAGTGGTAATTGCCGATGTGTGGAAAACCACACCTTTTATGGCTTTGCTGATTCTGGCCGCATTGCAGGTATTGCCAGGTGAATGTTATGAAGCTGCGCGGGTGGATGGTATTCATCCAGTGCGGGGATTTTTCAAAGTTACCGTGCCGCTTATCAAACCTGCTTTATTAGTGGCGGTGATATTCCGCTGTTTAGATGCGTTACGTATCTTTGATTTAGTGTATGTCCTTACCAGCGGTAGCCGCAGTACAATGACCATGTCTATATATGCGCGGCGTGAATTGGTGGATTTTCAAGATGTTGGTTTTGGCTCTGCCGCTTCAACAGCACTGTTTATGATTATCGCCCTCGCAACTGTGTTGCTGTTAATGCTTGGTAAAGTAAAGCTGGGCGGAGAGGATGGCAAGCATGGCTGAGCAGCAAATAATTGATCGCGGCGCACGCTACCGTTTAAAAAAGCAAATTAATCAGGTGCTTTTTTGGGTGCTGATGACGTTTATTGTGCTTTATTCAGTATTTCCATTCTATTGGGCGATTGTATCTTCGCTAAAAGAAAGTGCCGATTTATTCACTGTAGAATTTTGGCCGGATAACGTCACTTTGCAAAACTATGTGAATGTTTTTAAAGAGCAGCCGTTTGGACAAAACATTGTAAATTCAGTAATGGTATCTTTAAGCACCGTCATCTTATGCCTTTTCCTGTCAGTTACTGCGGCCTATGCGTTAGGTAGAGTAAGCTTTAAAGGACGGGGAATGTTATTGCTGGTAATCTTAAGCGTGTCTATGTTCCCGCAGGTAGCCGTGCTTTCAGGCATGTTCGAGCTTATTCAGATGTTAGGAATTTATAACACTCGTACTGGGTTAGTATTAGCGTATATGCTATTTACATTGCCATTTACCGTGTGGATTTTAACAACGTTTATGCGCGAACTTCCCAAAGAGTTGGAAGAAGCGGCAATTGTAGATGGCGCTAGCCCGTGGGTGATTATTACCAAAGTATTTTTACCATTGCTAGGGCCTGTATTTGCAACAACGGGTTTGCTGGCGTTTATTGCTGCGTGGAACGAATTTTTATTCGCACTTACATTTACACTCACCAACGATATGCGCACAGTTCCTGTAGCGATTTCATTGATGTCTGGTAATAGCCAGCACGAGCTACCATGGGGAAGCTTAATGGCTGCATCGGTTATTGTTACCGTACCGCTGATTATTCTGGTGCTGATTTTCCAAAAACGCATTGTTTCTGGCCTTACTGCTGGCGCGGTGAAGGGGTAAGTTATGGCAAATACGGCTTCTGCGCTACAACCTTCCGAAAATAATACCCATTTACCTGCCCATGAATGGTGGCGTGGCGGGGTGATTTATCAAATTTACCCACGTAGCTTTGCGGATAGTAACAACGATGGTATTGGTGATCTGGCAGGCATTACCGAAAAAATGCCTTACATAAAATCATTGGGAGTAGATGCGATATGGATTTCGCCTTTCTTTAAATCTCCCATGAAAGATTTCGGATACGATGTGTCGGATTACGAAGATATTGATCCGATTTTTGGCACAATGGAAGATTTTGATGCCATGATAAAAGCGGCTAGCAAGCATCATATACAAGTGATGATTGATTTGGTTTTGAACCATACATCTAACGAACATCCATGGTTTATCGAAAGCCGCTCTAGCCGGGATAATGCTAAAGCAGATTGGTATGTATGGGCAGATCCAAAACCCGATGGATGCCCACCAAATAATTGGATGTCGATTTTTGGGGGCAGTGCATGGGAGTGGGATTCTACCCGTAGGCAGTATTATTTGCATAACTTTTTGCGTAGCCAGCCCGACCTTAACTTCCACAACCCTGACGTTCAGAAGGCGATGTTAGATGTGGTGCGCTTCTGGCTCGAAAAAGGTGTGCATGGCTTCCGTTTAGACACGGTAAATTTTTATTTTCATGATACCAAACTGCGTAATAACCCTGCGCATAAAGTTCAGGCATCGCGGAACGATGTGCCGGATTCTAATCCGTATGGAATGCAAAATCATACATATGATAAATCTCGCCCTGAGAATTTAGCTTTTTTAGAGACGTTGCGTAAATTGACCGATGAATATGCCCACACCACGATGGTAGGGGAAATTGGCGACGATAGAGCTGTGCGCCTAATGGCCGAATATACGCGCAAAAACAAGCGCCTGCATATGGCCTATAGCTTTTCGCTGCTTAGTCCACGTTTTGGAGCAGCCTATGTGCGCAAAACTGTAGAAGAGCATGAATCTACTCTCGGAAGCGGTTGGCCTTGCTGGGCTTTTAGCAACCATGATGTCACCCGCGTAATCAGCCGTTGGGGAAAAGATAGCCACGACAATGCTGTACTGGCCAAGCTGTTGGTTGCACTGCTTTGCACATTGCGGGGCAGTGTATGCATCTATCAGGGAGAAGAACTGGGATTGCCGGAAGCCGATGTGCCATACGAACGCCTACAAGACCCTTATGGCATTACCTTCTGGCCAGAATATAAAGGACGCGATGGCTGCCGCACACCGATGCCGTGGCAAACAAAAGCCGCGCATGGAGGATTCTCTGAAGTTGAGCCGTGGC
>JAKUPQ010000035.1 GCA_022450665.1 Alphaproteobacteria bacterium
TCCCAGGTCACGGCCTCGCACGTTGGAAGTGACTACCACTCGCCGTTTACCTTGTTCGCGGCTGATTTGGTTGGGGCCATAGGATATTTCTAGCCTTGCCACTTCTTTCAATGGTACATAATCTGGCCGTGCATCCACTCCTTCCATTTCCGCTTGTCGCAATGGAATAGGTAATCGCTCTAACGTATCCATATCAGTACGCAAATGCTCTGGCAGACGCACCACCAGATCAAAACGCCGATCACCTTCAAACACCTGACCAGCTTCTTTGCCACCAAGGGTGACTTGCACCACTTCCTGCACATCGGCAATATTGAGCCCGTAACGATCCAACGCAGCGCGATCCGGCAAAATGGACAGCACCGGCAGGCCGGTGACTTGTTCCACCTTCACATCAGCAGCGCCTTCCACCGATTGCAGAACAGTGGAAATTTCTTCCGCTGAGGCAAGCAACTGATCAAGGTCGTCACCGTACACCTTCACGGCCAAATCACTTCTTACACCAGAAATTAGCTCGTTAAAACGCATCTGAATGGGCTGGGTGAATTCATAATTATTCCCCGGCAATTTCTCCAACGCTTCTTCAATTTCCATCACCAGATCAGCCTTTGATTTACCTGAATCCGGCCACTCATCGCGTGGTTTTAGCATCACGAAAGTATCAGCTACGTTAGGTGGCATTGGGTCGGTAGCCACTTCTGGTGTGCCGATTTTACTGAATACCTCTTTAACTTCAGGGAATTGCTGCACGGTTTTTTCAACAGCCTCCTGCATTTCCACTGATTGACTGAGTGACGTACCGGGAATCCGCATGGCGTGGAGCGCAATATCGCCCTCATCTAGGCTGGGTATAAACTCCGCTCCCATGCGTGAGGCAATGAGTAAGCTGAGTAATACAAATACCGTAGCCCCACCAATGATGGCTTTTGGATGCACCAAGCTCCATTTGAGCATCGGCTCATACCATGCTTTAGATTTACGGATGACTGCGTTTTCCTTTTCTTCCACTTTGCCGGTGACAAACAGTGCCACGGCAGCGGGTACAAAGGTGATGGAAAGGATCAGGGCAGATAGCAACGCGGTGACCACGGTAAAGGCCATCGGGTGGAACATTTTGCCTTCAATGCCAGTTAGGGCAAAAATCGGCAGGTACACCACGGTGATGATGATTACCCCGAAGATGCTCGGCTTAATCACCTCGGCAGTGGCTTCAGCGGTGAGCTTAAAACGCTCCTCCTGCGTGAGTAGCCGCCCCAGTTGGTGCTGCGCCATACCAAATCGCCTGATACAGTTTTCAATAATGATGACTGCGCCATCGACTATCAGGCCAAAATCCAATGCACCAAGGCTCATTAGATTACCAGATACGCCGCGTCCTACCATGCCGGTGATGGTCATGAGCATTGAAATAGGAATCACTGCGGCGGTGATCAACGCAGCGCGGATATTACCCAGCAACAGGAATAGAATCACGATGACCAGCAACGCACCTTCCAGAAGGTTTTTCTCTACCGTGGCAATGGTACGATCTACCAGTGAGGTGCGATCATAGACTGCACGAGCAACGATGCCTTCGGGCAGGCTATCGTTAATGACTTCCAGCTTCTTAGATACGCGCTGCGCCACTTCACGGCTATTTTCACCGAGTAGCATCATCGCCGTGCCAAGCACGACTTCTTCACCATTTTGAGTAGCTGCTCCGGTGCGAAGCGGCGAGCCTAATTTGACATCGGCAATATCGCGGATGCGGATAGTCAGTTCATCACGTTTGGCGACTATAATATGCCCGATATCATCTTCATCTTTGACCTGACCGGGAACGCGGATTAGATATTGCTCCCCGTTTTTCTCAATATAGCCTGCGCCGATATTGTTATTGTTATTCTCCAACGCCTCCATCACATCGGTGATGGTAAGATCATAAGCCAGTAATCGTTCTGGATATGGTGTGACGTGGAATTGCTTTTCATAGCCACCAATAGAGTTAACCTCGACCACACCTTTGAGGTTACGCAGCTGCGGCACGATAATCCATTCCTGCGTGGTGAGTAAATCCATCGGCGTGTAAGCCGTGCCATCTTCTTTTACTGCACCTTCTTCGACTTCCACCACATAAGAGAATATCTCGCCCAGACCGGTGGCTATTGGCCCCATGATCGGCTCTAAGCCTTCGGGTATTTCACTTTTAATTTGAGATAAACGCTCATTCAGCAGTTGCCGCGCAAAGTAAATATCCGTGCCATCTTCAAATACGACCGTGACCTGGCTTAAACCATAACGCGAGAGTGAGCGCGTGTAATCCAGCTTGGGAATACCTGCCAGCACGGTTTCAATCGGGAATGTGACCCGCTGCTCAACTTCAAGCGGGGAGTAGCCTGCGGCCTCGGTGTTAATCTGCACCTGCACATTGGTAATATCCGGCACGGCATCAATCGACAGGCGGTTAAAATTATAGACCCCAAGCGCCATCAGGCCGAAAACGATCATCATTACCAGCCAACGCTGGCGGATTGAAAAATAGACGATTTGTTCTAACATGCTATTTCTCCGCTATTAATGTTCGTGTTTAGCGGCGGCTTTGCCGATATCTGCTTTGACGATGAAGCTGCCTTGGCTTACATATTGCTCACCGGCTTTCAGCCCTTCGCGTATTTCAATATATTTTCCATCACTTGCGCCGAGTTTGACGGGACGCATTTCATATCCATCACCTTCTTTGACAAACACAACCGTTTTATTCTCCATGCGCTGCCCGGCTTCCTTAGTGACCGCCAGCGGCACTCGTTTTTCGGAGATATGCACATCGCCTTCGACCGTCATGCCTGGTCGCCATGCCTTGTTACTATTGGGAATTGACACCACGGCAATCACGGTTTGACTTAAGGGATCAGCGGTGGGCAAAATCAGCGTTACGGGAGCTTCAACTTCCTTACCATTTTCCAGCGTATGAACACGCACCTGCTGGTTTTCTCTCACTTTGCTAATATCACGCGGGAAAACATGAAACTCCGCCCATACATCTGATAAGTCAGCAATGGTAAATAGCGCATCACCTCCTGCAACATTGCCGATATTGGTATTGCGGCTTAGCACCACGCCATCAGTGGGCGCGGTTATGGTATAGACTCTCAGACTTTCGTTGGCTTCAACAGTGGCTAAGACTTGGCCTTTGGTAACCTTCTCACCTAGATTCACCTTTACACTTCGCACAATGCCGGAAAAACGCGCCCTTACGTCTGCCGTAGTATTACGGTTAAGCATGATGCGTCCGGTCAGCGTCAGCACATCCTGAATGTTTGCTGGCTGCACTTTGCGAACGACAATACCAGCAGCTTTAGCAGCTTCGGCATCTATCTCGGTGCGACCTTCCTCATGCTCATCACCATGACCGTGGCCATCATCTTCTCCGTGATCATCATCTGATTTTTCTTTATGTTCATGAGTATCTTCGTCTTTGTGATCATCGCCGTGGTCATCGTCATGCTCATGGCCTTTTTCATCGTCATGTCCGTGATCATCATGATCGGCATGGTCGTGGCCTGTTTCTGCCATTGCTGGCGTGACGGTATAGAGTGTTATGCTGCCAGCAGCCAATAATAGGCCGAGCGCAATAATTGTCAGTGAATGTTTCATTCTTTTTCTCCAATTGAGGTTGTCAATCGCTCAACATTAGCGCGAGCGGTGTGGTAGCGTTTTAATGCGCCGTGATATTGTGATCTGGCATCAAACAAGGTGCGCTGAGCATCCAGCACTTCTAGATAGGGAAACTTGCCTTTTTCATAGCCGCTTCGTGCCAAGCTGAAGGCTTTCTGCGCGGAGGGAAGCAAGGTATCTTTGAGTCTTTCAGCTTCCGAATAAGCGATATTCCATTGTTGCCAGTTTTCAATCAGCTGCTGCTCCAGCGACAATTCTAGCTGACGCGCATCGCTTTCGGCTTGGGATAGCTCCGCTCTGGCTTTGGCAATATTACCCTGATTCTGGTTTAGCACCGGAATGGGCAGTGATACACCCAGCACAAATGCCTGATCACCGCTTTCTCTAAAATCACGAACGCCAAGGCTAAAGGTGGGATCGGGGATGGAGGCGGCTCGCTCTAAATCCAACAGCGATTCCTTTTCGGCTTTGGCAAAGGCCAAACGCTGCATGTCAGGAATATCATTCAATTTCTCACGATAACTTGCCAATGGCGCAGGTGACTCCAGTTCAAAGAAGTGGCCGTGATCGAGCGATATATTAAAGTCCGACTCACCCCATAGGCGCACCAGCTTTTGTTTGGCAACTTCCAGCTGGCGTTCTTCCTGCTCCCGCGCAATCACGCTGGTGGAATATGCTACCTCTGCCTTACTGCGCTGAATCTCTGGCTCGGCGGCGGCATTAACACGCTTGGATACGCTGCCTAGCACCGATTTTGCCAGCTTTTCCATTTCATAGGCGAGCTTTACCGCTTCGGCCTCGGCCAGCACTTCCTCATAGGCAATATGCACATCGCGCTCTAAATTCAGCCGTTCAGCCAGCACTTCCACATTAGCGGATTCCCGAAAGGCTCTGGCGGCGTTTTGCCGTGCGCCACGCTTGCCACCAATCTCCACCGTTTGGTTAATGCCCAGCGTATATTCCGCCGAATCCGTGCCGCTGAAATTGCCACTTCCTGCGACATTTTCCGCTTCAAAGCCGATGGATGGATTTTGCCAATATCCGGCTTGTTCTTCTGCGCCCTTGGCTGCATCCAGCCCAGCGGTAACTGATTGCAATCGTGGTGACGCATCCAGTGCTTTTTTGATGGCATCGTCCAGCGTAATGACTGGCCCGTTATTATAGATAGACGCTTCATATTTGTGAGCATCTGGCGAGTGCGGTGCTTCTGCCCATGCTGCCGATGAAAGCATGGTAGAGCAAACCAGCCCTCCCACGCAAAGCGCACGTAAAACTGTGATTGATGGCATTGATATATTCCCAAGTAAATTGCTAAACACGCGTTAAAAACGCTGCTGAAGCATGGAAAAAACACGCGCCAGCAGCTTCGCAGGCACACGTCACCTGCGGTAATTTACGGATTTAGACTTTGGGAGGTTTGGAGGGGGGATAGTGCAGCTGTGAGAAGTAGTTTTCTCCTACACTGGCATGTAGCGTCTGGCTGCTTGCGGCAATAGGTTCGGCTTTATTGCCGATAAACGCTATATGGGAATGATGGTGGTGGCCACAGGTAGCACAGCAATCACAGGCAGCTTGTTTTTGGTCACCGTCATTATCATCATGTTGATCAGCAGATAGGGTTTGTTGAACCCCTTCACAGATCATACCTTCCGCGCAATCAGCATGAGCAATGTTGGCGAAGCTCATCACCAATAATGCCATAACCATCATAAATGCGGGAAGTTTTTTCATGCAAGTATAATAGCTCAATTTGGTTAAAGATCAATAAATGATTGTACTGAAAAAGGTTTTAACTGTCATTTATACTGCTAACCCTGTGATTAAACCGCCACCCAACCAGCCAAAAGCCAGCATGGAGAGCCAGGACAATATCTTTTCACTGATACGGTCGCTGCCATCCATTCCAGAGTCTGACTTTTTGAATTTCCACCATACAAAAACCGCGCTTAATCCGATAAACAGCAGATTAAGGAATAGCGTGTAATCAATTTTGAAAAACTCCCGATCCGTTACGCTCTTTGCGCTGCTACTATCGGGCAGCATATCAAAAGCTGCAAAGCCGTAATGCATGATGAGCGCGGTAGATACCAAAATGAACAAAAACACGCCCATAATATAAAACGCCATTTTCCAGCCATAATATTTGGCTTGAATTCGCAGCACTGGGAAAACTACTAGATCACTAAAGATAAAGGCCATGACTCCGGCAAAGCTCACACCGTTGCTAAACAATACTGCTGCTAGCGGTATATTACCCATCGAACCGATAAAGGTGAAGAAGGCGGCTATAGGGCCGATGAGTGCTTGTACCAGCACCTCCCAAAAAGCCGGATCATCACTGCCAGAGCCGATGAATAATGCCTGAAAGAAACTCTTTGGCACAAAGGCCGCGATGATACCTGCAACGGTAAAGCCTACCGTCACATCTTTCCACACCATATCCCATTCCATGACATATTGTTTGGCGACTTTCAGCCAGCCTTCCTTGCTCTTAATCAGCTTTTTCCAGTTGGGAATATCTTCTTTATCGCTTGAGCCTTCTTCTTCCTTGGCATGTTCCCGCGCTTTTTCAGTGAGTTTCTTCGGGCGGGTGATCTTAACCACCAGCCACATCAGTAATATCAGCAACAAGCCGCCGACATATTCTCCAACCACAAACTGCCAGCCTAAAAATACGGCAATGACAATGCCAAGCTCAATGACGAGATTGGTGGAAGCCAATAAAAATGCGAGTGATGGGATGAGTCCTGCGCCCTTGGTAAATAAGGCACGGGTGGTTGAAAGGGCGGCAAATGAGCAGGAACTGGATATAAAGCCAAAGAATGTGCCAAGTGCGACGCTTTTTCCGCCAGCTTCTCCCATCGTTTTCTTCATGCGCTCTTGGGTCACGAACACCTGAATCATCGAGCTGATTAAGTATCCCAGCCCAAATGCCCAAAACGCCATCCAAAACAAGCCTACTGTGGTAACTGCCGCTTCATTCCATGTTTGTAGAAAAGTGTTCATAAGATCAGAACCAGAATTTTACCCCGGCGACAAAGTTGGTTTTGTTAATATCTTCGCCATCTGCCTGCATCATATTGGCGGTTTGGCCTAGATTGCGCTCCCATTCCACACCGACATAGGGCGCGAACTTGCGGGTAAATTCATAGCGCACCCGCAGTCCGGCTTCGACATAGGTAAAACCGCTGCCGATATTGTAATCTCGCGCATCCGAGAAGGCGAATTCCGTTTCAAAGCGTGGTTGTAGAACCAGCCGTTGCGTAAAGTAGAAATCGCGCTCGGCTTCAAACACGGCGGAAGAATCGCCATCCTCGCTTAAATAAGCCGTGGCATCGACTTCAAAGATATAGGGAGCCATACCCTGAACACCTGCGGCGAGGAAGCTGCGGTCGTCCTTCCCATCAAGAAAATCATGCCGTACCCCCAACTGCGTATCCCAAAATGGACGAATGGTGTGATTCCAGAACACTTCCATTGACACGCTCTCCGGCTCATCCCTGTCAGTATTCCATTCCCCTTCGGATTCCACATAGAATTTGTTGTAATCCGTGCCATACCATGCGTCCACATCCCATAATATAACCTGCTCCTTGCCATCGCTGCGATGCTCCAGTCGATCACCGATAACTTGAAAAAATGGCTCATTATCGTGCATGGAAACTACACCAAAATTTTCCTGTGGTTTTCCCGGTGCATCCTTCGCTATTTTACGAATTTCCTTGCCCGGTTCTGGCGGTAGTCCGGGACTATGATAATCAGCCGGTTTTGGCTCGGTTCCCTCATTGGTTGCCTGTATCGGCACATCCACAGAATGATGCTGATGTTCCTGCGCGAACGCCATAGACGGTGCGATGCAGATAAAAGTGCTTAGTATTATTTTTTTCATGATGTCCTCCATTATGCTACCCTCACAACCTGAAACATGCCTGCTTCCATGTGGTAGAGCAGATGGCAGTGAAACGCCCAGTCACCTTTTTCAATGGGCGTGATTCTAAAAGATGCAACTTCGCCGGGTTTAAGCAGATAGGTATGCTTGAACGGAATTTCTTCGTTACTGCGTCCGGTTTCCAGCTGCATCCACATGCCATGCAGGTGCATGGGGTGATCCATCATCGTATGGTTAACCATATAAAGGCGCAGACGTTCATTATGCCTGAACAGATATGGCCCCGGCTGGTCAGTAAACTTCTTACCATCCAACGAGAAAATATAGCGCTCCATATTAGCGGTGACATTAATCGTCATCTCGCGTTCGACTTCGGCATTGTATGGTTGTGGCTCATTGGAAATCAAATCTTTGTAAGTCAGCACTTTCCATCCATCGTTGCCAAGGCCGATTCCCGGCTCGTCCATACGCTCTTTCGGGTTCATCACCGTCATTGCTACGTCTGGATTATTCTTATCCGGCATGAAAGGCATCGGCCCATTTGGGCCGGGAATGTTTTCATCCTGCATCTTCATGCGTTTGTGGTGCATTTTCTCCATCATGGCATCATCCATGCCGCCGAAATACTTACCTTTCATCATGCCCATACCAATGCTTTCCAGTGTGCGATCCGGTACAGGGCGCATTTTAGGCACTGGAGCAGTCATACCCGGCTGTGGAGAAAGAGTGCCGCGTGTGTAACCACTGCGATCAAGCGATTCGACAAAGATCGTATAGGCTTTCTCCTCTTTTGGCGTAACTAGCACATCATAGGTTTCCGCAACACCGATGCGGAATTCATGGAACTTGACGGGCTTCACCTTTTTGCCATCGACCATGACGACCGTCATATCCAGCCCCGGAATCCGGACATCAAAATTACTCATGGCAGCAGAGTTAATGAAGCGCAGCCGCACCGTTTCGCCGGGTTTGAACAGACCGCTCCAGTTCATATCGGGCGAATGGCCATTCATGAGATAGGTATAAACAGAGCCGGTAACATTCGAGAGATCACGCGGCGACATATTCATTTTAGCAAAAGGCAGCAACTCGGCATTGGCTTCACCAAAACCTTTGCGTTTTACATCATTCAGATAATCAAAAACCGTACGCTTGTAATAAATGTAATATTCCGGATCGAGATTGATGTTGCGAAAGATGGTTTCGGGGTCTTCGAACGCCCAATCGGAAAGCACAATCACATGATCGCGGTCATAATGGAACGGCTCCGGCGTTTTAGGGTCGATGATGATCGGCCCGTAAGCACCGGTCTGTTCCTGAAAGCGTGAATGGCTATGATACCAATAAGTGCCTGCCTGTATGACTGGGAAGCGGTAACGATAGGTTTCCCCCGGCTGGATACCATTAAAATTCACACCCGGCACGCCATCCATGCGAAATGGCACCAAGATGCCGTGCCAGTGGATAGAAGCATGATCCACATCCTCCAGATGGTTGGTAACATCCATCGTTACCTCATCACCTTCGCGCCAGCGTATCAGCGGGGCTGGTACTGTGCCGTTTATAGCAGTTGACCGGCCTTGCTTACCGTCAATGGTCAGTGGCGTGTAGCGGAATGCCAAATCAAAATAGTTTTGTGCCTTATAATTCTGCACTCCTTCATGGAGATTCTTCGGGCTGGCCAGTGCCCATGCCGGAAGCGGTAGCGCGGCGTTCATGCCGGTGACAAAAATGCCCGCGCCAATGCCCTGAATAAAGCGGCGGCGTGTCAGGTCTATGGGTGGGGGTGTAATGATATTTTTTTCGCTCATGGGTTTCTCCTAGATTTTCTTGATGTTAAGTCTGAGCGCATTAGCCACAACGCTTAAGGAACTAAGCGACATGGCAGCGGCGGCAATAATGGGTGAAAGCAGGATGCCAAAGAAGGGATATAAAACCCCGGCAGCTATCGGAACGCCTGCGGCATTATAGATAAAGGCAAAGAACAGGTTTTGCCGGATGTTCCGCATGGTGGCGCGGGATAGGTTGATGGCGGTGGCGATGCCGTTTAAGTCACCGCGCAACAATGTCACGCCTGCGCTTTCCATCGCCACATCGGTTCCGGTTCCCATAGCGATTCCCACATGCGCGGAAGCCAGAGCCGGTGCGTCATTCACCCCATCACCGGCCATAGCGATAGTTGCACCACCATCACGCAATTCACTCACAATGCGGCTTTTATCCTGTGGCAATACATCGGCATGAACTTCATCAATGCCCAGCTTCCCTGCCACCGACCGTGCGGTGGTATCGTTATCGCCGGTCAGCATGACAATTTTCAAACCAGCTTCGTGTAAGTCCTTAATGGCTTTTGCGGTGGTTTCTTTAATCGGATCAGCTACCGCAATCATGCCAGCCAGCTTGCCATCCACAGCAACAAACATCGCTGTGCCACCCTCGGCGCGGTAGGTATCGGCCTGTTCTTTTAAGCTACTACTATCAACCCCCATATCATCCAGGAGCTTGGTATTGCCAAGCGCCACTTTTTTCCTATCAACATTGCCTTTCACACCTTTGCCGGTGACCGCTTCAAATTCATTGGCTTTTGCCAGTTTCACTCCTTTGCCTTCTGCACCGCGCACAATAGCTTCTGCCAGTGGATGTTCACTGCCTTGCTCTAATGATGCGGCGAGGCGTAATACCTCATCCTCCGATAAATCGCCTGCGCTGACGACATGGGTGAGCGCGGGTTTTCCTTCGGTGAGTGTGCCGGTTTTATCGACTACCAGCGTATCCACCTTTTCCAATATCTCCAGCGCACCGGCATTCTTAATCAGCACACCGGCTTTTGCTCCGCGCCCGACACCCACCATAATGGACATCGGCGTAGCCAATCCCAAAGCGCATGGGCAGGCTATGATTAGCACCGATACGGCGGCGATCAGCCCATAGCTAAAGCCCTGCGCGGTGGCAAATACCGTCCATGCAATAAAGGCAATGATGGCAATGACGATGACAATCGGCACAAACCAGCCGGATACTTTATCGACCACGCGCTGGATGGGAGCTTGACTGCGCTGGGCATCGGCTACCATCTGCACGATTTGCGCGAGCATCGTGTCAGAGCCAATCTTCTCTGCTTTAATAATCAATGAGCCATTGCCGTTGACCGTGCCGCCGATCACTTTCGCGCTTTCGGTTTTTTCAATCGGCATGGGTTCGCCGGTGACCATGGATTCATCGACATGGCTTTTGCCTTCCACCACCACACCATCGACCGGCACTTTCTCACCGGGGCGGATACGCAGCAAATCACCAAGCTGAATATCTTCAATGGCAATTTCTTCTTCCTTATCACCGTTGACACGTTTTGCGGTTTTCGGAGCTAAACCCAGCAAGGCTTTAATCGCGCCGCCGGTGCGCTCCCGCGCTTTAAGCTCCAGCATCTGGCCGAGTAGCACCAGCACGATAATTACTGAAGCTGCTTCAAAATAGACTGGCACGACACCTTCGGACTTAAACGCATCGGGGAAAATGCCGGGAGCAAGGGTGGCAATCACACTATAGACCCATGCCACGCCAGTTCCCATCGCCACCAGCGTAAACATATTCAGTGATTTAGCTTTCACCGATTGCCAGCCACGCTCAAAAAACGGCCAACCTGCCCATAGCACCACGGGGGTAGCAAAGACCATCTGCACCCAGTTGGATATGCTGGCATCGAGCAGGTGGAAATCCATGAAATGGCCACCCATTTCTAACACTAGCAGCGGCAGCGATAAAACTAGTCCAATCCAGAAGCGGCGGCGAAAATCGGTAAGCTCCGGGTTTTCGCCTTCTTCGCCGGTGATCGTTTCCGGCTCTAAAGCCATGCCGCATTTCGGGCAGCTTCCCGGCCCCAGTTGCCGCACCTCCGGGTGCATCGGGCAGGTGTACATTATTTTGGAAGCGTCTGCGCCTTTTGGCAGCGGTTTTGCTTCGTTGTGGTCATGCTGATGATGGCAGCAGCTTTTGGCTTGGTGTTCGCTCATAATTCACCTTCAAACTCTGGTACGGGACGCTCTGCGGCGGCTGCTTCGGTAGTGGCTTTGCCGTTTTTCTTAATATCCTCGATCAGCCAATCCATTTCTTTAATTTCGCGGCGCTGGGCTTTAATAATTTCATCGGCCAGCTCGCGCACACGCTTGTCTTCAATACCTGAACGCTCGCTGGTGAGTACCGCGATAGAGTGATGCGGAATCATGGCTCGCATATAGGAAGTATCACCGACCGTGGCTTGGCTGCGCACCAGAAATACACCGAGTGCGAAAATGGCGATTGCCCCGATAAAGATGGCAGTGTTTTTAGTCTTATTCTGATACATGCCGAGCATGAAGCTAAGCATAATCACGGCCATCGCTCCGCCCATATAAATGGCCATGTAAGTGCGCGTTTCGCTAAAAAAGACGTGATCCAGCGCGTAAGTGTTCAGGTACATCAAACCAAACATGACGATGGTTGATGTGGTAATCATAGCTAAAAATCGTTTGTAGTTGTTCATAGGTTCCTCCGTAACATTATTTATTTTTTCCATTCTCATGACATTTACCGCCTTTATTATTCAGGTAATGTACAAAGGGGCAATGTTCCGCTGGCACCTGACCGCCGGGACAATCTTTTGCAAAGCGCTCTAATGAGTTAAGAGCTATTTTGCTATCTGCAATCTGTTGCTTGAATTTACTTATTTTATCTTCCACCATCGACAATATATCGCCACAAACCGAACTGCTATTCTCGGCCATCGTCAGCAACTGCTTGATTTCATCCAAGGTAAAATTCATGATTTTACCACGGCGGATGAACAGCAATATATTCAGCGTATCGGGTGAATAAACACGGTAACCGTTCGCTGCACGATCCGGTTTTTTTAAGATTCCCAGTTTTTCATAATAGCGAATAGTATCCGCTGGGCATTCGCTCAGTTCTGATAATTTTCCGATAGTTATATAGTGTTTATCTGTCATATCGCGGGACTCTACACCTTAGACCATACTCCAAGGTCAAATGTTTATTACCAACAAATTGGAGTTTATTTTTAATGGGTATGATCTTCATGCCCGTCATCGCTATTTGTGTTGGTTTCAGTTCCTTCTTGGTCAGATGATTCACTATCATCTGCATGAGCTTTGCCGCTACTTTCCGATGATGACATTACGCCAACACCATGACGGTACACTAGTTCGCCGCCCTTATAGCCAGTGGTTGTCAAAGGGGTTAATGCTAGCAAAGCCAGTATAACGAATAACCAGCCTTCTTTAGCACCACGCCGCCAGTTGATGGCAGCCCACAATGCCAGCAAAGCAAATGATGCCGCTGTTGCAATTGCCCAGTTTCGGTGATCGTGAATATAGTGATCAACCTGACTGCTTATCTGATGATGTGCTTGCTCCATAGCCCCGAAGCCTGCCCATAGGGTAAGGGGAGTTATAAGCACTCCCGTCCATAAAGAGACTCTTCCTGCTATTAAAAATGTTTTCCCCCATGGCTGATCTTTGCCAAATTGAGCTATTAAAAAGGCAAAGGGTGAGAGAAATAAAAGTGCAAAGGTAAAATGCACCAATATGGGATGCCAGTTAGGAATAATTTCAGGCATGGGAAACCTCCTTATTGTTAGATTGGTTAAAAATGAAAATATGTTCCGGCGTAAATTCACGCACATGGCGCAGGCCACAAGTGCGAGCAATAAGTGCCGTTTCCTCACGCACCCGGTTCACATAATTGCAGACACCGTGTTTCTTTTCCTGCGGTTTCAAAGCCTTTTGCAGGTGTAGGTCATGGGTGGCCACCCCGCTGGGGCAGGTATTGGTATGGCAGCGCATGGCCTGTATGCAGCCAATGGAAAACATGAAGCCACGCGCCGAAACCACATAATCGGCTCCGGCAGCCAATGCCCACGCTACATCGCCCGGTGTAACCAGTTGACCGGAGGCAATCAGGCGGATGCGCTCTTTAAGTTCATGCTCATGTATAATCTTTGCCGTTTCCGGCAGTGCGATACGAATCGGCAGGGCAACATAATCCATTAACATCATTGGTGCTGCGCCACTGCCGCCTTCGGAACCATCAATGGTGAGAAAGTCCGGGGCAGCATTTTCGCCACGTTGTATGACTTCTTCACACAATTCTTTCACCCATGCCGGGTCACCCAGTGCCGTTTTGATGCCGACAGGCTTGCCGGTAATCTCCCGTAGCTCTGCGATGAAATCCAATAGCTGCAAAGTGTTGGCTGCTTCCTTGTGACGATTAGGAGAGATGGAATCTTCGTTTTCGGGAATATTACGAATTTCCGCGATTTCCTTGGTGACTTTACAGGCGGGGAGAATACCGCCTTTGCCGGGCTTCGCCCCCTGCGATAGCTTAATTTCAAACATTTTAATTTGCGGGTTTTGCGCCAGCTCTTTCAGCTTTTCTTTATCCAGATTGCCTTCCTTATCCCGCACTCCATATTTCGCCGTACCCATTTCAAAGACGATATCGCCGTTTCCTTTGGTATGGTATGGAGCAAGCCCACCTTCACCCGTATTCAGCCAGCAACCGGCCATTTCTGTACCATAGGACAAAGCTTCGGCAGCAGGTGCCGAGATGGCACCAAAACTGAGCGCCGACATATTAAAAAATGATGGTGGCTGGTAAGGATGCCTGCAATCCGGCCCAATAGTCAGGATGGGCGCATCGGTAAATTCTTCCGGTTCGCTGGGAAAAACACTGCTTTTCAGCAAAATGACATTGCCTGAGTTCTTCTTGCGCGTGGAGCCAAAGCCGCGTGTATCTTCTTTTCCTTCGGCTGCTTCCTTGACCCAGTCCCGGATTGCCCGGTTGAAAGGCTCACCCTTACGGTCGGAATAGGAAATATAACGCCGGAAAAATTCCCCCATCCGTTTGGCAAGTGGCCTGAACCATGCAATCACCGGATAATTGCGTTTGACTGCATCATGCGTCTGCCATTTGTCGTGGATGAACAGCACTATTGCCACCAGTGCAGCACAGCCTATGACGAAGATGAACAGTGTCGATAAAAAGTCCAGATGGGAGAAGGCCTGTTCCACATATTCTCCTATTTCTTGTTAAAGAAAATATATTTTCCAAGGGCTATTGCAGCCAGCACCAAGACAATAATCAGGAGGATGCCAATTGCGCCCATACCTCCCATCATTCCATTCATTCCTTCCATCATCATAAAAACCTCCTTTAATGTGTGTGGTTATGTTCAGCATTATTGCTGGTTATTTCGGTGATGCGGTAAACCTTGTCATCACCCAGTACGATATGAAATGTAATCGCATCACCGGGTTTAATAGCGGTAAGGTCAACCGATTCCGCCACATCTAAATCCATTGTCATCTCAGGCCATTTGAGTTCTGGAATCGGCTCATGTGTCAGGTTAATTTTGTGGTTATCTGAATCAATCGTATGCACGACTCCGGCTCCCATAACTGCGTTTTGTTTTTTCATCGTTTCATGCTGCATTTTCATGCCATTATGCTGGTGGCTGCTTTCTGCCGCCGCTAGTGCCGGAAATGCAAATATTGACGTAAGCAACAATGTTCTAAATAAAGTTTCCATTATATTTTCCTTTTAATTACTGTGGGTTGATTAAAATGGCGACTCTCCCAAAGATAATAGATCACCGGAATCACAATGAGAGTCAGTATTGTGGTGGTAACCATGCCGCCGACCATCGGCAGAGCGATGCGGCGCATTACGTCTGAGCCGAGTCCCTCGGTCAGAAATATAGGAAGTAAACCGGCAATGATGACGGAAACGGTCATCAGTTTAGGCCGCACACGCAGCACTGCGCCGTGCATCACGGCTTCTGCCAGTTCAGTTCTGTTAGTGGGTGGATGGTGGCGCACCTGATGATCGAGATAAAGCAGCATCACCACGGCGGTTTCCACGGCAATACCTGCCAGCGCAATAAAACCGACCGAAGTGGCAACCGACATATTATAGCCTGCCAAATACACCGCCCACATGCCGCCAATTAAGCCAAAAGGCAGCGACAGCATCACCATGAGGGTGCGATCCACTCGTCCGAAATGCATCATCAGCAGTACGAATATAATCAGGATGGTGGCTGGGATGGCGATTTTTAATCGTGCTTCGGCTTCCAGCATCTGTTCAAACTGGCCTGACCATTCCACGGCATAACCGGCAGGTAATTTAACATTTTCTGCCACAACAGCTTGTGCTTGCTTGACATAGCTTCCAATATCCCGATCCGCGATATCGACAAATACCCATCCATTCAGTCGGGCATTTTCCGATTTAATCATGGGTGGCCCTTCGGAAAATTGAATGGTGGCAAGTTCGCCAAGCGGCACATGTGCGCCATTTGGAGTTGGCACCAGAATATCATCCAGACTTTGCACATTCTCGCGGAAAGGCCGGTCGTAACGTAGCATGATCGGATAACGCTCACGCCCTTGCACCGATTCAGCGATTTTCATGCCTCCCAGCGCCGTTTGCACGACCTGCTGGAACACCGCCATATCTACATTATACCGCGCCAGCTTTGCCCGATCCGGTGTGATGTCCAGATATTTGCCGCCTGCCACCCGGTCAGCAAAGGCAGAGCGTGTGCCGGGAATATCTTTTACTGCCGCTTCCACATCACGGGCGACACGCTCGATTTCTTTGAGATTGTCACCAGAGATTTTTACGCCCACCGGGGTGCGAATGCCGGTGGATACCATGTCGATACGAATTTTAATCGGATAGCCCCAGCTATTGATCAAGCCCGGCAGTTTAACCCGTTTATCCAGCTCTTTAATCAGCGCATCGGCAGTCATACCTTCGCGCCACTGATCTTTCGGTTTTAACCTGATCCATGTTTCAATCATGGAAATGGGTGCAGGGTCGGTGGCAGAATCCGTGCGCCCCAGCTTGCCAAATACCAAATCCACTTCCGGCATGGTTTTAATCAGCCGATCCGTTTGCGCGAGAATTTCTTTCGCCTTGGTGATGGAAACGCCCGGCAATGTCGTTGGCATGTAAAGCAGGTCACCTTCATAAAGCGGTGGCATAAATTCTGAACCGGTGCGCCAGAGCGGAAGTGCGGTGGAAACCAGCAATGCCACTGCAATAATGACCGTCAGCACACGGAATTGCAGTGCTTTGGCCAGCAGCGGTTCATAAAGGCGAATGAACCAGCGGTTAATCGGATTTTCATCCTCACGTTTAATCTTGCCGCGAATCAGCCACACCATCAGCACTGGCACGACCGTTACTGACAGAATGGATGCAAATGCCATTGCATAGGTTTTGGTAAATGCCAGCGGTGAGAACAGCCGGAAAGACTGGCCGGTAAGCGCAAACACCGGCAGGAAAGACACGGTAATAATCAGTAGCGAGAAAAACAGACCCGGCCCGACTTCCTTGGCAGACAGTAGGATGGCAGCGTTTTTCTCTGCACGGCTGGCATCGGCATGAAGCTCGGATAGCTTGCGATGCGCATTCTCCACCATGACGATAGAGGCATCCACCATCGCGCCAATAGCAATGGCAATGCCGCCAAGCGACATGATATTAGCGGTGATGCCTTGGGCAGACATAACGATAAAGGCGGCAAGCACACCCAGCGGCAGCGTGATAATCGCTACTAATGCGGAACGGGCATGGAGGAGGAACAGCAGCGTAACCAGTGCTACGACAATGCCTTCTTCAAGTAATTTGTGTGAGAGATACTCTACCGCTCCTTCAATCAGCGGTGCGCGATCATAGACCGGCACGATTTCCACGCCTTCCGGCAATCCGGGCTTCAGGCTTTCCAGCTTTTTCTTTACGCCCTCGATGACGTTAAGGGCATTTTCACCGGAGCGCATCACCACAAACCCGCCAACCACTTCACCTTCGCCGTTAAGTTCTGTTACGCCGCGCCTGAGTTCCGGCCCTTCAATCACCCGCGCTACATCGGAAAGCAGCACCGGCACACCGCCTTCGGCTTTGACCACCGTATTCTGCAAGTCTTCCAGATTGGTAATGTAGCCTTTGGAGCGGATCATATATTCGGTTTCGGCCTGCTCGATAACACGTCCGCCCACCTCGGCGCTGGCCGCAGCCACCACTTGTTTGATACGCGAAATGGACAGGTTGAATGCCCGCAGGCGGTTAGGATCAATCAGCACCTGATATTCTTTAACAAAACCACCAACGGAGGCCACTTCCGACACGCCGGGAACCGTGGCCAGTTCATATTTCAAAAACCAGTCCTGAAGGCTGCGAAGCTGTGCCAGATCATGGTTGCCGGATTTATCGACAATCGCATATTGATACACCCAGCCCACACCGGTGGCATCCGGCCCGATCTGCGGCGTGGCGGCTTGTGGTAAATCACCCTGAATTTTAGATAAGGCTTCAATGACCCGGCTTCGCGCCCAGTATTGATCCACATGATCTTGGAAAATGATATACACAAAAGACGTTCCGAACATGGAAAAGCCACGCACATCTTTGGTTTTTGGCAGACCAAGCATGGTGGTGGATAGCGGGTATGTTACCAAATCCTCCACGATCTGCGGGGACTGCCCCGGAAAATCGGTGCGGATAATCACCTGCGTATCGGATAGATCGGGAATAGCATCAAGCGGGGTGCGCTGTACGGCCAGAATGCCGGTGACAGTCAGGGTAATTGCCAGCACCAATACTAAAAATGCATTTTTTACCGACCATTCAATCACCCCGGCGATGAAGGATTGGGTGGGATCATGCCCCAGCTGGTTATTTTGATTAGTGTCCGACATGACTACCCTCCATTTGCATGGATTCGCCGTCCATATCTTTCATGTCAGCTTCACCCGATGTTTCGGGTTGTGGTGAGCGCATCTTATTTAAGGATTCTTTCAGCGAACTCTCCGAATCAATCAGGAACTGACTGCTCACTACAATGTTGGCACCTGCTTCCAATCCTGAAACGACCTCGGTTTTGCCGCCGCTGCTGATGCCGGTTTCAATGTTTTGCGGGGCAAACTTCCCATCTCCCAATGCCGTAATGACATGCGCTCCCTCACTATCGTAAAGGATAGATTCGGTGGGAACGGCAAGCCGCTGCTTAGGTTCACTTACAAAAACAACATCCGCAAACAGACCGGGACGCAATGCGCCGCTTTCATTCGGTAAAAGCAGGCGCACTTTGCCAATGCGCGTATTGGTATCAACTGTTGGGTAAATATAATCCACCTCCGCTGAGTAGCTTTTTTCGTTTAGGTTCGGAAAGCTGACTTGTGCCGTGGCATCGGAGGCGATGAAGGGCATATCTTGTTCTGCCACACTCGCTTCCACCCAGACTTTCGAGTAATCCTCAATTTGGGCGATCATCTCGCCGGGCTTCATATAGCTTCCTTCCCGCGCCATAATCTGGCTGACCGTTCCGTTGTTTTCAGCATAGACAGGCAGTTTTTCGATTGCGGTTTTCCGTTTAGTAATTTCTGCGATCACGGATGGTTGTGCGCCTAAAAACTCCAGCCGTTTGCGCGTGGCATTAATGCGGCCTTTTATACCGGTGGAAAGCGCACTGATATAATCTTTCTGGGCGCTGATAAGCTCCGGGCTGTAAAGCCGATATAAAACATCACCTTTAGCAACGACATCTCCCACGGCTTCAATTTTTAAATCTTCAATCCAGCCTTCCACGCGGGTGGTGAGTTCCTGCTGCGCCCGCTGATCGGCCTCAATAACGCCTACTGCCCGCACTTCCGAGCCGAAAGATGCTATCTCAGCGCGTACGGTTCTCACACCCATTGTCTGGATGGTTTCCGGAGAAATACTGACGGTGCCAGGTGCATTTTCTCCGCCGTTTGATTCTTCATAGACCGGCACCAAATCCATCCCCATTGGCGATTTTCCGGGTTTATCTCTTCTGTAATTGGAATCCATTGGTGCAACCCAGTAGAGAATCTTTTTCTCTGCAGATGGTTTCGGCGTTTCCTCACTTTGTGTTTCTTCTCCACCCACCGGCACTAAATCCATGCCGCAGATCGGGCATGTGCCTTCATGATCGGAGATGTAATGCGGATGCATCGGACAGGTATATTGCTCTGCCGCCCATACGGATGTTGAAAATGTGATAATGAGTAGTGATAGAATCAGGCTAATTTTTTTCATGTTCGCCTCCTGCGATATGGCTATTAATTTGTGCGATGAGCATTTTGTGATGTGCGTGATGACGGATCAGCCGCTGCGTTAATGCCAGCCGGTCTATTTTGGCTTTGAGGAAGGCTGGATAGTCAGATTCTCCCGATTCGTATTGACGTTCCCTCGCGGCAATCAGTTGATCCAGTGCGGCCTTCTTTTTCTCCAGAACGGCTACATTTTTAAGCAGCACGTCCAGTTCGTTTTGCAGCACATTCATACGGCTGAGCCACTGGCGTTTAGTATCCTCAAAGGTGAACTCGGCACTGCGCTTGGCAGCCTGTGCTGCGCGTAATTTTGGTTTTTGGTTGCTCTCTGCCCATAGAGGAATGGAAATGCTGGCTTTAATGGTGAAGGTATCGCTCAAATCCACGCCGCCTACGTTATCGCGTTGCATATAAGCAGTTTCAACGCCGTAATTTGGCCCGAAGGCAGCATCGGCTTCTTCCACCCCGCTGCGCTTTATAGCGACATCCTCTTTAGCAATCAGGGCGGGATAGAGCTTATCGGCATCCACCGGCCATTGTGATATACCATGTTCGAGCGTAATATCCTCTGGCACAGAGCCGACCAGCCAGCGTAACTCTTCTGTTGCCTCGGCGCGTTCCTGATTTAGATCATTTAATACATGATCCACTTCCAGACGCTGGGCATCAAAGGCAAAGAAATCTCCATAGACAGAATCACCCGCCTGCGTACGGCCTTCAAGATGCTTATCAATAGTTTTATACAGGGCGATTTGTTGGGTGGCATTATCTTCCAGCTCATCCAGCATATTCAGCTCGACCAGCCGCTTAATCAGTAATGCTCGCAATTGCGCTACGGCATATTCCGCCATTAGCTTTTGCTTGTCCGATTCTGCCTGACGGATTCCATATTGCGCCTTACGCAGGCTATAGCTTGGAATAGCCTGCCGGAATTCAACCACTTTGGAAGTCATGCGCTCGGTGCGAAACGAGAAATTATCAAGCGGCATATTGTTAATGCCAAGGGATACCGTTGGATCGGGCAGACCCAACTGGCCTTTAGCCAGCTCGTTCTGGCGTTCGCTTTCTGCCAGTATCGCATCCACCTGCGGATGGTTTTTTAATTTAGCCAGCAGATCGTCAAGACTCTCTGCATGGGCTGGGTTTGCCAATGCTGCCCATATCAGGCAGACACTCGCAAAAAATGCGGTTTTCATAAGAAATCTCCAATTAAGTTAATTGCAGACGTGACAGCTCACGCGCAAAACACCCCCAGTAGAATAGTTACACTACGGGCGTGAAAAACTTAGGAGATACGTTTGGGAGGGTAGTCAATTCCGAAAGGGAATAGCGACTTCATAAAGTCGCTGGCAGGTAAAGCAACCATATTGGAGCTTATCAGCTGGTTAGAAGATAGCTGACTAGGCAATGCAGCGGTAGTGGTGACCGTACAGTGACCGCAGCCACATTTATCGCAATCCACCATCTGCTTATCGTCAGGCGATGTATCGGACTGAGCATCCGCTTTATCCATGCCGTGGCATGGCATATCACCAGAAGCATCATCCATCTGCATAGCCTGATCCTGCATATTAGGGCAGTTGCAAGCCGCAAGCGCAACGGATGCCGTGGTTTGCATAGCAAACAGGGCAATCACCAGCATGATACAGATTTTCTTAAATTGTTTCATAGCCAACCATTTTACCATTAAATCGTTAAAAGTCACTAAATATCTCAAATTTCACCAGTTTCTTGCTTCTTTGAGGATGGCATCACGCGCCACAAGGTTGGTTTTATTCCGCATACTGAATTTGTTCCAAAGCAAATAGAGCGTATGTTTTGGTGGGTTGGGTGGATGATGCAGCTGAACCAGTTTACCCAACTTCAAATCATCCTCTACCAGATATTTCGGCAACACACTGTAACCGGCACCCGCACATAGCAGGTTATGAATAATGCTCAAATCTTCCACAATAATCTGGGAACGATTGACATGCTCTTCCTGAAATACCTCGCTGTAATAATGGCGAATGTAGCCGGTGGCTTCTTTATAAACCAATAGCGGAACTTTGGATAAACTCTTGGGAGAAGCGTCCGCTACCTTAGCAGGCCATTCTGGAGAGGATAATAATACCAAATCAGTAGTAAATAAGCTGCGATACCCAACTTCGTTAGCATCACTGGTTTGATCGGTAATCGCTAAATCCAACACATTTTCATGGATTAGCTCAAACAGGGTATTTGTATCCTGAATTTGCAACACCATTTTCACATTACATGGCACCAGTGAAGCAAAGAGCGGGATCATTCGAGCATTGATGAATTCTTTCGGGCCACCAATATAAACGGCGCCTGCCTCATCATCATTTAAAATACGTGACTGATTAAAAATCAGCTCTATGGAATCAACATGATGGGCAAGGGAATGTGCCAGATCATCAGCAACGATGGTCGGCTCCAATCCTCGCCCATTACGCTTGAAGAGCTTCTTGTTTAACTGTTGTTCCAAAGAGCTAATTTGTTTTGAGATTGCCGGTTGGGTTAAGCCTAGCTGTTTGCTGGCTTTGCTATACGATCCGCAGCGATACACTGCTATAAAGGTTTTCAAAAAAGTAAAATAACTCATTCATTGCCCTGCTATAATGTCCCTCCACTGGCACTTCACACATGGCAATGCTACACCTTTGACCATAGTCCAAGGTCAAGGCTATTTCGCAAAACGAACGGAAATCTTATTCTTTTTTATTGAATTTTATGCTATTGCTACTTGTAAGCAGACGCATAGTCTTAGCTACCCTTCACAACCGATGATATACATAGTAACCCATAAATAAACTTATAGGTTGTGGTTATTATTTTCATTATTCCTATTCTTATATCCTCCTATAACTATTTTCATGGGCGTTATTGCTCAGGGAATAACAGAGCGTTTTTACAATGAAAATTAAAAGTGTCCGGGGGATCACATGCCAATCCCAGAAAAGCAATACACCCGATTGGAGGCGCTTTTAGAGCGTTGGAACCTATCGAGGGATGATGTGTTTTATGCCGTTGAAAACGGTCTGCTTCATTGCTGCATCTGGCTACAGCCGAGATACATGGAGTGTGGCAGGCACGAAAACGGATGTTTTTTAGCAAAACAGCAGCAGCGCCGAAATGGGCTGGTGGGAGTTCGGCCAGAGGATTGCCATGCCATATTCCATGATGATGAAGTCATGGCGCATAGCTTTATCCCGATTGAGACACCCGGAGAAATGCTGCGCATCACTCATGAACCACCACAGCCTTATATCTGCTTAAGGTTACAGCATCTTCTAGTGATGCGCGAGGAACAGCAGCGGTTTGAGCAAACCTATCACATTCGCTTCCGGAACAAGCACCGCAATCGGCATAAGCATTACCAAAAAGGCGAGCATCACAAACCATCATTCAAGGCGCATAACAATTACAAGGAAGTCATTAACAACGGCACTACTTATCATCTAGGGCAAGTACAGGCGGATATTGTCAAGCAGCTGCACGATGCCAGTAAAGGTGCTGATCCGTGGGTGCATGGTAAAACACTTCTGGCCAATTCCTGCTCACAGGCCATGCGTTTTCAAGATATATTCAAGAATAAATCGGGCTGGCGGGATCTCATTGAATCCGATGGGCGTGGCCATTACCGGCTGAATCTAAAAGCCAAGAAGTTTCACCAGCCACCAGCCTATAGCGCCCCAGAACGCAAGCAGGCCCACGCATACTAATCCTGCCCAGTATATGATTTTATGCCACCACGGTGCATTAGTCCAATAGTGGCGCTCAGCTTCTTCATCCAGTTTATTTTCGTAACGATAGCCCATATTACCGCTCTGTCTGCAGAAGTATGAGCAACGCCTTTTGTTTTTTTGGTGAAAGATGCCGAAAACTATGCAGCATCTTTGCTTCCTGCACATTCTCGCAATGCACCACCTGCTCATCAAAAGGCGGGAAGAAAAACTCCGGTGGCACTTTGAGTGCCTTGGCAAATTCCCATAATTTTGATGCGGCCAGACGATTGCTCCCGCGTTCATATTTCTGGATTTGCTGGAAAGTGATGGGGTGATCGAGTTGGCTTGCTAAAGTGTCCTGACTTATTCCCAATGCTTTACGTGCTTCGCGTAGGCGCTCTCCGGCATGAGTATCTATGGGATGAATGATGCCACGCATGGTTATTCTACCAGCTTCCATTGCATTTCTTTTCGGTCAAACTGCATGGCATAATGTTCGCCGCTACTGCACTGAACCTGAAACGCCTTGATATTTTCATCATAGCGCGGGCCTTCATTTACGGCATTGCAGAGTTTGCCTTGGTCATTGAGAAATGCCTTAAATCCCATGCGTTCCGCTTCATAGCGAAAGGGGCGGATATAATCCCAGCTGCTTGCCCCTTCATAACGAGCATGGTTTTTGCCAACAATACGCTGGCAATTATCTTTGTCATTGGATGGTAGCGCATAGCATTTCAGAAAGCCGAGGTGGATTTCCTTATCTGCCTTCCGCACATCGGCGATTGCACCTTCTTTTAAGACGATGGCCTCAGTTGTGCTGGTAGTATTGCAAGCGGCCAAACAGCTGCTTAGTGCAATGGTTAAAATGGTTTTGTACATGGAAGCCCCCGTTCATTAATTGTTTTAATGACGAAGAAAACCCTGCTTGCACCACTGGTGCCGGGAGGTTGATAAAGCCTAAACGCGGCTCGCGATGTATTCCCGGCAAGCCGGTGTTATATTCCACCGCCCTCCCGACATAAAGTCGCGGAGGGACATTTGGTGAACACGTAGTCCGTTACATCGAACGCATCGTTTAGAGGTTATCACGCCTCGTCACGCGGACTAGCATAAACTACTGAGGTTAAACTGCAATATATTCCTGCTCCCAGTCAGCCCCCACCCCGAGAAGACACCCACAGTAGCAACCCCCCCCTAAACTCAGAAATAATGCGAAAATTAGGGGAAGAAAATCAGAAGAAGCCCGTTGGCAAACACT